>JAJYFP010000028.1 GCA_021790855.1 Actinomycetes bacterium | reverse complement strand
GCCGATACCTACACTCTTTCCCCACACGACGGAGTAGCTGCCATCCCAACGATGGGTTTATTTAGTGGGTGTCCGCCCATCGACCCGTAGAACCCAGCTTGTCCGAATGTAAATATGCCACCGTCTGAGGCTACCTCCCAGTATCCTAGCCCATTGGGCATCGCCGCCATTCCTACTATCGGCTGGTTGAGTGGGTGCCCACCCATCCCGCCAAGATTTGGTGTCGAGAAAGAGTAGATCGATCCATCGCTGCCAACCTCTAGGTATCCTGGAACCCCCGAAGAGTTAGCCAACTTGGTGCCTTGAAGAGATCTTATCCCTTTTGATGTGGGGCTCATTGGTGCTATAACAAAAGCTGCAGCTATGAGCACTAAGGAGAGGAGCAGTGACAGTATCGGCACGGGTTGGGTCAGTATGGAAGCGTTTTTTCTTACCACCGGTGGCTCTCCTTGTGTTGATTGAATTGCACACGTTAAGTCGGCACGTTTTGGTTAATTCTGAAAATATAAAGACCGATAATCTCTAACAGATCAATAACAATATATTCACGGGGAGCGTCTTTACAAGCGCTAAAACAGCATTTCCGCGACTTGGTAGGCTAAATCTAGTGACTGCCTGGCGTTTAACCGCGGATCACAGATGGTGTTGTATTGGGTGTCAAGTTCACTTTCGAACACCTCTGACGACCCTCCGAGGCACTCAGTGACGTCGTCGCCAGTGAGTTCGATATGAATACCTCCTGGCCAAGTGCCGATCTCACGATGGACTTCGAAGAAGGCTCGGATCTCGCCGATAACGTCGTCAAAACGTCGGGTCTTTAGACCTTGTGTAGAGGCGAAGGTGTTTCCGTGCATTGGGTCGCAGGTCCAAAGCACGTTATGCTTGCTTCTCTGAACTTGTTCAATGAGTGCTGGAAGACGAGACTTTAGGGTCTCAGCACCCATCCGGGTGATTAGCGTTAGTCGACCCGGGACGTTCTCAGGATTTAGTACCTTGCATATCTCGTCTAACTCCTCAGGCGTCATCTTGGGTCCCACCTTCAAACCTATGGGATTTGATATACCTGAGGCGAAGCGTACATGAGCACCGTTTAGATCTCTTGTTCTTTCTCCGATCCAGATCATGTGGGCAGATAGATCATAGTATCTCTTGCTCTTGGGGTCCATGCGGGTAAGCGCTGTCTCATATCCAAGGAGCAACGCTTCGTGGGAAGTCCAGAACTGAACCTGCTTTAGCGCAACCTCTTTGTCGAGATTAATGCCGCAGGCTTCCATAAAGTTGAGCGCTCTTGTTATCTCTGTGGCGATCGCGTCGTAACGTTCTCCTTCGGAAGAAGAGGCGACAAACTCCTGGTTCCATGTGTGGACCTCGGATAGGTCTGCGAACCCACCCGTTGTCAGTGACTTCAAGATATTGATCGTCGACAGCGACTGTTGGTACGCTCTAAGGAGCCTTTTAGGGTCAGGTGTTCTCTTTTTAAGATCGGGCTCATCGGAGTGAACGATGTGACCGCGAAACGATGGCAGCTCAATTCCTTGGTAGTTTTCTGTAGGAGCGGATCGTGGCTTTGCGTACTGTCCAGCCATTCGACCGACCTTAATGACCGATACACCAGAGGAGTACGTTAGTACGACGGCCATCTGGAGGATGACTTTTAGTCGGTCGCGCACGTTTTGGGCAGAGTGATCGTTGAAAGACTCAGCGCAGTCGCCAGCCTGCAAAAGAAAGGCTTCTCCCTTGGTGGCTTTAGCCAGCGAGCTTTTTAAGATCTCTATCTCAGTAGGGTAAACCAAAGGGGCGTAGGCAGAAAGCTCCTTTTCAACGAGTTCGAGCTGGTTTAGATCTGGCCAATCAGGCTGTTGTGCAACGTTGAGTTCTTTCCAGTCCCACGGTGTCCAGCCCATCTAGCTCTCTCTCATCTCTTATCTGAAGTTTCCCTAAGCCTACTGTTTACTTGCCGACCCTTGTAATCTCACCAGAAGGTCAAGCGTTGTACCTCTTCTATGTTACTAACCTCGTGTATCAATCGATATCTGAACGGTACTAATGTGCACAAGATCATCTACTATTTTGCCAATGTATCCATTTCGTTTTGGAGTTCAACTGAAGCATGCCAACTGTGTCGATGATTGGTTAGGAGTAGTTTCTAAACTGGAGCGACTCGGCTTTGGTACGGTGACGCTTCCAGACCACATAGATGACTCCTTTGCACCACTGTCTTCTCTTGGCTATCTAGCCGCAAAGACTAGTCTGAAGATCGGTACCATGGTCGTCTCGAACGATCTAAGAAACCCCTTACTCCTAGCCCGAGAGGCTGCCACGTTAGCTCTTTTGTCGAAAGGACGTTTTGAACTTGGTATAGGTGCCGGTTGGCAGGAAAGTGACTACAGTCAGCTGGGTATTACTATGGACTCCCCTAAAGTAAGGGTAGATCGTCTTGAGGAGTCTCTTGAACTCATAACGACGAGCCTCTTACAGTCCCGCTTTAGCTTTTCTGGTTCGTACTATGAAGTATCGGAGTTTCAGCTCTATCCATCGATAACTCCCGATCTTCTACCAAAGATTTTGGTAGGTGGAGGCGGTCCCCGAGTCCTTTCTCTTGCGGCTCGTTTTGCGGATATTGTGAGCATAAATCCGTCTCTAAGGCTGGGAGAGTACGCTAAAGAGACGTTAGACGAGATGTCTGAGGCCAGTTACCAGCAAAAGTCCACGCTAGTACAGGCTAAGTTAGACGAGTTTGGACGTAAGGCTGAGCTACACTGTCGGAGTGCGTTCGTCTATGTAGGCGACGATCACCACAAGGTCGTAAAAGAAGTTGCAACGCAGCTAGGTGTTGATGTAAAGGAGGCTTATAGGATGCCTCCGGTGCTCGTTGGTACTGTGGAGAGCATAGTCGAACAGCTGGAGATGCGACGTGAGAGATTCGGCTTCAGCTACTGGAGTATCCACGAGGACGACGTTGATAGCTTTGCGCCCGTGGTAGCGGCCCTGAGGGGACATTAGAGATGAACATAGGTATCTTTGGCGGTACCTTCGATCCAATACATATCGGACATCTAGTTGCGGCGGTCAATGCGAAGTTTAGCGGAGGTCTTGACGAGGTTCACCTAGTAGTTGCCAACATTCCGTGGCAGAAAGAGAATGCAAGGTATCTAACCCCCGCTCAGACCCGTTTCGATCTAGTGCGTCAAGCCGTATCCAATATGGAAGGCTACTTCGCTTCAGATGTAGAAATTAGGCGAGGCGGTAGATCGTATACCTACGATACCTTGACCCACTACAGCGAGATGTACCCTGACGATAGTCTTTTTCTGGTGGTTGGTGCCGATGCAGCGTTGGAGATGCACACCTGGGAGAGAGGTGACGAACTATCAAAGTTGTGCAGTCTAATAGTTGTTACTCGGCCTGGTTTTGAGATGCCAAAGAGTATTTTGGGGTGGGATACCTGGCAAAGCGTTGAAATTCCCTCTTTGGCTATATCCTCGACGGACCTTCGACTAAGAGTTAAAGACGGTCGACCGCTGAGTTTCTTACTTCCGGAGTTCGCAATCAAGTTCATTCAGGAACACGGCCTATTTATGGAGTGAGACAGAACTAAAAAAATACACACTGCTGACGTTGTGGGAGTTCAGTCCAGCTGAGCCAGGAGGAGTGCTAAGGTAGTAGTAGGAGGAAGATGATAGATTCATTCAACGGTTCCGGCAGTAAAGCTTGGGAAAGCAAAGCGGTGGAAGATACGCTACTGGAGATCTCCTTAGAAAATCCAGCTGACTTTGAAGGGGTTATTGAGGAAGATATAGAGGTCATATACACATCGTCAGCAACCGCGCTTGTGAAAGGTGCAAGTGATGTTCTCGTTCTCGACCTTCGTGGCAAGCACTCTTTAGTTGACTACTTAGTTGTGTGTACAGGTAGTAATGAACGCCACGTTAGAGCAGTCGCAGAGGCGATCTTTGAACAAGTAAGAGGGATATGCGGTAAGAGACCGACTCTGAGTGAGGGTCTCAAGGAAGGTAATTGGGTTCTTTTGGACTACGGGTCGATCCTTATAAACGTCTTCGACGAGACGACTCGCTCATTTTACGCTCTGGAACGACTTTGGTCTGATGCGCAGCGCAGGGAGTTTAGTTCAAAGATGCTGATAGGTGTACGACACGGTTCATAAGGTGCAACTTTACTCCTGAAATAGTGATGTGAAGTAACTATGTATCTCTAATTATGAAGATGTATCTCTAATTATGAAGATGTATCTCTAATTATGAAGATGTATCTCTAATTATGAAGATGTATCTCTAATTATGAAGATGATATGAATTGTGTCATAGGTACGTTAGAGATACCGGCCTCAAGACGGTAGGCTGCTTTACTATGGAGGAGACAACGGTGTCTGAGAACGTTAAGTCTGAGTTAGATGCTGATTCGTACATCCGCCTCGTCTCCTGTAACAGTGAATGGGTTATCGATGAGCCTCGTAGACTCTATCTTAGAGTTCCCAGAGACGTGAAGTCATTCAATCCAAGGAACCTTCCCCGTAACCTGTGGAGTGAGTACTCTCACTTCACAGTGGACCAAGACAGATCGGAACTCGTCATCTACCTAAATGCGGAGTGTTCTCGGATCATTAAGGCTCATCTTCATACTCAAGGACATGGACACTGTGGCGAAGATCATAGACAAGCTTACACAATTGAGATGTCCCAGCTCAAAGAAGAGTTCCCTTCTTAGAGATGTAAGAGTTAGCGTCTTATTAGCGACTCATATGTGAAGCTTTGAGTTGTTTTCGTCGCGAAGGTTGTACTCTACAAGTTGACAATTCAAAGATAAACAAGGAGTAGTCATGCGTCTCGCCACACTTAGCGTTCCCGGACGAACTGCCGCCGCGCTAGATTTTGGAACCCACTATCGTCTGACCCCATTTAGGGATGTCGCAGCACTTTTGAGAGAGGTGGATGGTGATCTCACAAGAGTGGCTGATCTTGAGGTTGATGATACGGTTCCTTGCGAAGAGGCGGTACTTGCCCCCACTGTCTTGACACCTTCCAAGATCATCTGTCTGGGTCTCAACTACGCCGATCATATTTTGGAGATGGGACATGGGGGGGAGCAGTATCCGACGTTATTTGCGAAGTTTCCAGCGACCCTTACAGGACCTTTTGACAATATTGAGATACCTTCGTCTTCCAACGCAGTTGACTGGGAGGTGGAGCTAGGCGTAGTAATCGGCAAGAGAGCACGCAACGTTATGGCTACGAAAGGCCGTGATCACATAGCAGGTTTTGTCGTCGCTAACGACGTGTCGATGCGAGACTTTCAAAGGAGAACCAGTCAGTTTCTCCAAGGAAAGATCTTTGAGAGGACTACTCCAATTGGACCTGAGATGGTAACGCCGGACGAAGTCGACTACGCTTTGGATCTCAAGATCTCGTGCTCGGTAGATGGTGTAGAGATGCAGAGTTCAAGGACGTCTCATATGATTACAACGGTCGCTGAGTCGATATCGTATATCTCTCAGATCGTTACGTTGGAGCCTGGTGATTTGATCTTAACAGGAACTCCCTCCGGAGTTGGTGCTGGTCGAACTCCTCCTGTGTTTTTGAGTAATGACCAGGTGGTAACGTCCTACATCGAAGGTATAGGTGAACTGGTAAATAGGTTTGTCTCTGAAAAGTAGTTTTGTTACTCGTGCTAGGGATCGATGTGGAGATCTTCAATCTCTGACTCTTCGAAGAAGTAGTCTTCGTCTTGGTATCTAATCCAAAGCTTATGGACAACCCCGCAAGAGATGGATACCAGTTGTGCACCTTCAAATCTACGACCTTTGGCACAAAGAGTTATGGGGCTATTATATGGAACACTGATCGTGGAACGAGTAAGTTTCATGCCTATGCCTTTCCCTAAGCAACGTTTAACTATCGACTCGCGATAGCTCCTAGCTAAGTGATAGTTTGTAGATATGAAAGACGTCAATGCACTTTTGCTGGCTTTAGCGACCGACAAGGAGGTGCGGGAGGATCCATACCCGATCTATCGGGAGTTTCGCAACTTGGGATCGGTGGTTAGGGCTAACGATAACTTCGGTGTAGCGACAGACTATGAAAGTGCTACGCAAGTTCTAAGACGTCCGGAGTTTCGCAAAAGTCCAGAGCGCGAAGATGCTCGCCGGTCTACCGTCTCGTCTCTTCGCCGACAAGATCTTCCTCCTTCAATGCTGTTTCAAGATCCGCCGAACCATACTCGACTTCGTAGATCAGTATCTCAGTTTTTCCTTCCAACCAAGTTGGAGACTTTGCGGGGCAAGTTAAGAGATATTGCGCTCAAACTCTTTGAAGAGTTGCGTGATGCCAATAAATCCGATCTTATAAGTTCATTTGCTTTGCCACTTCCAGTCTGGGTTATTGGAGACATACTTGGTGTGCCTCCAGAAGATCGTTTTACGCTACAACCGGACGTCTCGAAAATTGCGAAAACTCTCGACTTTAACTTCAATCAAGACGAATCGGTTTTGAGAGAGGCCGAGGCATCATCCGATAGGCTTATTGCATACTTTGAGGAGCTAATAGCGGAGAAGATTAGTTCTCCTAGGGACGATCTCTTGTCTGAGCTAGTTTCAAACTCGGCTTCTTTAGATGCTCCTCTCTCTAATAAGGAGTCTTGTTCGATGGCGATGTTGCTGTTCGCTGCTGGATTCGAGACTACGGGTAACTTGATCGGGAATGCTACAGCGGCTCTTTGTGGCACGCCGAGAGAGTATGAGAGACTTCTAAGTGGAGATGTAACAATAAAAGAGGCGGTTGATGAGTTGGTACGTTTTGACTCTCCCGTTCAGCTCGACGGCCGAGTATTGGAAAGAGAGATCGACCTACTCGGAGTGACGTTGCCACAAGGCTTCTTTGTGGCAACTCTTTTGGGGTCAGCGAATAGAGACGACTCTGTGTACCAGGATCCTGATGATTTAGTGTTGTCACGGACTGGACCGGCCGCGATGAGTTTTGGGAGTGGTGCACACTTTTGCTTGGGCTCCTATCTTGCCAAGATGGAGCTTGGCGTGTATTTAGAGTTGATTAGAGATCTTAGGATGCCTATATCCATTGAGGACTACCATCGAAAGGAGTCTTTGACACTTCGTGGGTTTGAACGTATGATCATATCTGTCTAACTTCTTGACTTAGTTGTTGGTCGAAGACTAGGAGCGTTTGATCTCTTCGAGAGTCTCAGCGTCGTAAGAGGTCCGATCAACTTCGGGTGGATGACGAATCAGTGAGCGCGTGTCGTTCATCTAAGTGTCTGTGTGTTAACTTAGTTGTAACAGAGTCGAAGCTACTGTGAAATACTTTTTATCTAACGTCTTAGAGATTAGATTCTAAGTGGTGGGACAAGAACCTAACTAGGAGGATTTGTGAAGCTCGTTACTGCCGTGATTAAGCCCTTTAAGTTGGAAGAGGTGCGTGAAGAACTCTCCAAGCATGATGTCAAGGGAATGACGGTCACTGAAGTTCAAGGCTTTGGCCGACAAAGTGGACACGTTGAGGTGTATAGAGGAGCTGAGTACAAAGTTAGCTTCGTACCTAAAGCTAAGATTGAAGTTGTTGTAGATGACTATGATGTCGAGACTGTGGTTGGTGCTATATCGAAGATTGCAAATACGGGCAAGATCGGAGACGGAAAGATCTGGGTAACGCCCGTTGAAGACGTGGTCAGAGTAAGGACTGGCGAGAGAGGGTTAGAGGCACTATAGCGACTACTTCCTACCTTTCAAAACTGAGAGACGAGCTGATAGAAAAAGAGGAGGTCTCTTTTTCTTCAGTGTTTACATCTGAGGTCGATCGCTGGATAGTTAATTTGACACACCTTGGTACTAACTTCTGCTTAGTAGCGGTTGGTAGTTATGGTCGTGCGG
>JAJYFP010000027.1 GCA_021790855.1 Actinomycetes bacterium | reverse complement strand
GCGATAAAGAGGATCACCTGCTCTTCCCCTGTTACCAAGGACCTCTTGTTGTACCCGTCTCCTACACTCATCAAGGCGCTTATTGGCAAGCTGTATCAGATGGAATGGATCGACGACCAAGGTGGTGTTGGGTAACACAGTTCGAAAGACCGACTTGTTGTCGACGGACATGAAATAATAGTCAAATGTGGCCATGAAAAAGTCCCCACAGTACGGCCACTTCATGTACTCAACGTGCGGCCATTAGAACTGGACAGCGTACGGACACCAAGTGGACGAAACTACAGAACGAGAGTCACAAACCCTTCATATGGACCAAGAGCGCTGACGAGATCTTCGCCTCCATGAAAAAATACTTGGAGCCTATTGTCATTCAAGGAAACTCTGATGAGGAACCCTAGATCACGACTGAGCAGTCGAGGTCTCCAAGTGCTCTTGAACTTACCTTTAGAGAGCGTTTTGGTGAATTGGATCGTGAGAGAAGGCCTGCTACGATTCCTCGTTCAACGGCGCACAACACTGGATGTTCTATTGCTATAGCTCCAAAGGGACAGACCTCGTTTATGATCTTGAGATCTTTGGTGCGAGCTACTGTTCGAGAGGTAAATCCGTGTGCAGAAAGAGCGTCAGCTATGGCAGTAACGATGTACTTTGGATCCGTTAGAGCTTCTTGATCAGATAGTGATGAGGCGATTGACACCCCGTATGACTCACCGACCTCGTAAGCGATCTGCTCGGCGACGACCAGTGGTAGCGCATCTAGCGTCTTGGACAAGAGCATTGACAAGAGTTCAAATTGACGGCGCTCCCTTTCAAGAAGCGGAACTTTTGATGAAGCTTTGTACTTTTTTGTCGGTCGACCCACTCGGGCGTCCAATTTCTCTGAGTAGCTCTGTAGATACCCCCACGATACTAATTTGTCTAAGTGGTGTCGTGCGACATTGGGATGAAGCGAGAACCTTTCGGCTACTTCTGTTGCACTAGAACTCTCGCGTTCCCTTACCATAAGGTAGATTCCCCTACGAGTAGGATCTCCAAAAGCATCAGTTATTTGACCAATATCTCTAGCTATCTCACTTGAAGCCTCCGTGAGATAGGACAAGTTTTCCTTTGACGTAGCCGTTGTTGGCTCGCTAGCCTTTATCTTGTTAGAGGACTTGATAACTTCCACAACGTTAGTTTAGTGATCTGACAGCAGATGTGAGAGTCTTGGTCTTATAAGAGTTTGAGGTGTACGATGGCGCAACGTTTAGATCCAGAGTTAGAGTCTGTTCTTTCCAAAGTTATTGAACCCTACACGGGGGTAAATATTGTAGCATTAGGCCTTGTCCGTTATGCTAAAAGCGGATGGGGCAAGCTTGCCTTGGAGATAGGTATGCTAAGTGAGCCCTATGAGCTCCAAGAGGACCTTAGACGTAGCGTTGAGTTGGCCTTTGTTGACTCGGAAGTTAAAGACAAAGTACGAGTTTCTATGGCACCTTTAGACGAGGACGAACTTGAAGCGGTAGGGAATCGTCTTCGTGAAGTGCTTACTCAAGATGAACTTGGCAACCTCGAACAGAGAAAACCAATCTTTGCGGTCGCTGACTCGAAAACCAGAGTTCTTGGAATATCATCTGGTAAGGGTGGAGTAGGAAAGTCATCGACATCGGTCAACCTAGCGGTGGCACTCGCGAAACTGGGTAAGAAAGTCGGTGTGCTCGATGCAGATGTCTATGGGTTTTCTGTACCCAAGATGCTTGGGATCAATCAGCCCCCGACAGTCATTGGAGGCTTTATCATTCCTCCGGTGGCTAACGGAGTTCACTGTATGTCTATGGGTTTTTTCTTGTCGGAGGATACTCCTGTTGTGTGGCGGGGCCCTATGCTCCATAAAGCTCTGGAACAGTTCTTGGTTGATGTCTACTGGCGGGACTACGATTTTATCTTGATAGATATGCCCCCTGGAACTGGAGATGTAACCCTTTCTTTGGGGGAAATGGTTCCCAAGTCTGAGATGTATGTGGTTACTACACCGCAACCTGCAGCTGAAAGGGTTGCACAGAGATCAGCTTATGCAGCCAAGAAGATGAAGATCCCGATCAGGGGTGTAATAGAGAACATGTCTTACTTTATTACTCCATCGGGAGAAACATTTGAGATATTTGGGAAAGGTGGCGGGAAGCAACTGGCAAGTGAACTCGATGTTCCACTTTTAGGGAGTGTCCCAATTGAGATTGCTCTTAGAGATGGGGGAGATATCGGAGTTCCTGTGACGATATCGAATCCGAACTCTGAGTCGGCGAAAGCTTTTTCTGAAATCGCAAGAAAAATTGTAGAGATTGGGCCTCTGCGAAGGTATCGATCGGCTCTGAAGATTCATTAGATGGACCTATGAGCCTTGGTTCCAAAATCATGTGGACTTCAATTCCATGGAGGAGTTGAGAGTTCATGCGATCTGAGTTAACTCGTCGATTAAACTTTGCATCTGACGGTTGGTGGATCTGCATAGTTTTTGCGGTTTTTGTTAACACCTAAGGTCAACTACAACCTAAAGCATTCGAACACAACGCATGTGTGCCATGACTTCCCCATGTCACATCGCCCAGGTGCTTCGATGGACAAATCGATAGCTTGGCTTGACGTTGAGGGACTTGAGGACTTGCAAATACTTTTGAGTGTAACTTGCTAAAGGAAGTTGGATACTTTGTTAGCTTGACTCGACAGGTTTTACAACTAATGCGGAGGTCAACCGCCAAGTTGCAGATAGATATGGCGGTACTACAAAGGCAGCAAAGGTGCTCTGAATGGATGAAACTTGGAGATATCGAGAACAGCTCGTACTACGGTTCACCCCTTGGCGTGAGTCAAGGTTGCTAGATTGCGGTTACCCAGAGATGGAAACTAGCGAAACTTAAGTTATTTCTGACTTTAAGTCGTGACCTCTTGCTCACGATTGCAGACACAAGCATAACCAAATCATCGACTTAATCACTCAAGATGTACGACCGAAGACTTGCAAGAAAATCGTCAACGATCAAAGGTGACTATCTTTAACTGCGCAAAGCATCGAGAGCGACGAGAAGCTTCATTTGCACGGGTCGGAAACGTAATCTGTCGATGATCCTCAAACATTAATCGCAATGTTTAATTTTAAATGGATACCGTATTATTATGCTCTGTGTCTAATGCGATCGTTGACCGCTAGCTTAACTAAGAGAAGTTCAATGAAGGAGACGTTCTTGGATATAAGAGTTGGAATCTCTGAGTCAGCTCGGGAGATCGATATAGAAGCTGAGGATAGTGTCACTCAGGAAGAGATCGAGAAGTTGGTCTCTGATGCCCTCAAGTCGAACTTGCCGATGATGTGGCTAACGGACCGCAAGGGTCGCAAAGTGGGCATCCCAGTGCAAAAGATCGCTTACATCGAGATAGGACCGAACAAATCCGAACGTCGAGTGGGATTCGCCCTACCGTAATGAGTCTGACCGTCTATTGCTGTGGTGACGGGAAAAGTAGGTAAATCGTTGAATGAGACGCTCCATTTTGACAGTGCTCTGGATGAAGTGTTGTCCAAGAAGCTTCTATTTGTCACCGGCAAGGGTGGGGTAGGCAAGACTACCATAGCAACGGCTTTGGGATTGCTGGCGCTTGAGCGAGGGAAGAGGGTCCTGCTATGCGAAGTAGAACCCAAGGGTGAGATAGGTCGATACTTTGGTGTCAAGAAGGTTGGGTTTGAACCGACGGAGGTGCAAAAGGGCCTGTACGTTATGGAGATGGATACAGAGCAAGCTCTGTCTGAATATCTTCGAATCTATCTGAAGATACCAATCCCGACTCGAATCGGCCCGCTTGCCAAGGCCTTTGACTTTGTCTCTAATGCAGCCCCTGGCGTGCGAGAGATCTTAGTTGTAGGGAAGCTCTGCTATGAGGTGAGACGATCAAACTACGATATAATTATCGCCGACGCTTCAGCCACAGGTCATGTCGTATCACAACTGGCTTCACCACAAGGAGTTAATGAACTCTTTGGAGTGGGTTTGGTGAAAGATCAGACGAAGTGGATGCTAGACATTTTGAAGGACCCTACAAAAAGCGGAATCTGCCTGGTTTCTACGGCAGAGGAGACGCCGGTGGAGGAGGCGATAGATCTGGCTCAACGACTCGGGGCAGAGACTGAGGTGAAGCTGACTCTAGGCGTTGTCAACAAGATCATTCCTAAGATATTCTCTGAAACTGAAGAGTCCTTTTTCATAGAGATGACCCAAGGTCCTCTAAGGGATACGTTAGATAGTGAGATAGGCGTTGCAGTTGAAGGTCTGGTAGATGCTACGTCGCTATGGGAGTCACTAGCGAGATCTAATCAGGAAAATACAACTAAGTTGAAAGATGCCCTCAAAGGGGCTGTGCCTTTAGTTGAAGTGCCTGTGGTACCTGGAGTTTCTGTGGGAATAGGACTGATCCGTGAGGTTGCAGAGACGATAGAGGTTGAGTTGGCGTGAGAGCGAAAGAGACGTCGCTGGTTACTCTTTTATCAAACCTCGACATCATCTTCGTTGGTGGAGCCGGAGGTGTCGGGAAAACTACTACGTCCGCAGCTCTTGGGGTATCACTTGCTACTGAGACTTCTAAGAAAGTTTTAGTACTAACAATAGATCCTGCAAAGCGCTTGGCGAGCGCTATGGGCATCGATAACCTCACTGATCATCCCAAAGAGGTAGAAGTGCCAGGAGCCAAGGGCAAGCTGTTCGTGGCGATGATAGATATGAAGGCGTCCTGGGATGAGATGATTACGAGGTATTCACCAGACAGTGCTACGGTTCGTAAGATCGTGTCTAACCCCATCTACGAGTCAATAAGTACAAAGTTTGTTCAAAGCCACGACTACATTGCCATAGAGGCTCTTTATGAGTTCTATGAACGAGGTGATTACGATACTATCGTTGTCGATACTCCTCCATCCAGAAACGCAATTGACTTTCTAGATGCGCCAAAAAATATGGAGGAGTTTTTTACATCGAAGTTGTTAAGGTGGCTCACGATACCCCGCAAGTCAAGGCTAATTGCCTCAGCATTTAAACCGTTTTATATGGTTGCTGAACGAATATTGGGTTCGGCATTTGTCGAGGATATCTCTGAGTTTTTTATGGATTTCCAGCAGCTTTACGAAGGATTTGTAGAGAGAGCTCGTCTGGTGACGGCGTTGGTGTCGTCGACAAAGGCGGGCTTTGTGGTTGTGACGATTCCAGAGGAGATCCCTACGACCGAGGCGATCTACTTCATCTCGGAGGTAGTACGCCGAAAGTTAAACCTTTCAGCTGTTGTAATGAATCGGTCGCTGCCTCAGAGCCTATTTTCGAGATCCTCTGATGAATTGGCCGATCGACTTTGCGGTGAGTCACAAGAAATGCTGCTAAAAACGCTAGGCGCATTTGGTTTTGGTTCGACTGAAGGGGAGGTCCAGATCACTTCTAAGAGCCAGTTGATATCTCGGGTTCTAATTGAGATGGCCAACTCTTATGAAGGTCTAAGGAATCAAAAGGTTATGGAGGAGATTCAAGTTAGCCGACTACCCTTAGATGACTCGATGGTGTTCACTTCGACTCAGCAAGAAGGAGATGTAGCTTCTCTCGAAAGTTTGAGAAAGTTGGCTCTCAATATGTCTCCGTACAGTTAGCCTCTACGATGGTTATGTGATCGACTACCATCTTCATCTATGGCCTCATGGCACAAAAGATCGGACTCCTACAGTTGAGGAGTTGGCCGACTACTGTAAAAAAGCTCAAGAGCATGGAGTTTCTCAAATTGCTATCACTGAGCATCTCTTTAGGTTCCGTCAGACGGAAAAGGTTCTAGGTCGTTACTTCAGACGCTTTCCTGACTCTCCCATGCGGACATTGATGGAAGAGTATTGGCTAGACCATGCTCGGGCGGATCTGGATAAGTACGTGTCGGTAGTTCTTGAGGCAAAAAGTGCTGGACTTCCGGTGATTCTTGGCCTTGAGGTGGATTACTACGAGGACTCCATGCACCTTGTAGATGCACTTGTTCGACAGTATCCCTTCGACGTGATTTTGGGCTCGATCCATTGGGTGGTTGAGTGGCCTTTTGATCATGTTAATGATCCCGAGATCATGAGATACTGGGAAAAGGTTGGTATTGAACCTGCTTGGGAGGGTTATACGAGAGCGCTTGAAGAACTTAGCGCATCAAATGTCGTCGATGTGTTGGCTCATCCAGACCTGATCAAAGTGGCAGGTTTGTTTCCATCGGTGCCCGAGGAGTATTATGCAAGGATGGCTGAGGCGGCAGCCTCGGCCCAAATAGCAGCTGAAGTATCCTCCGCTGGTTGGCGAAAACCCGTGAAAGAACCTTATCCAGGACCAGAGTTGCTGAAGTACTTCTTTGAAAGAGGCGTTCCTATTACTACGGCCTCTGATTCTCACGGAATACTAGACGTTGCTTATCGAAGCGAAGACCTACGGCAACTAATCTCCTATGCGGGGTATAACTCCTTACTTTCATTTAGCGGCCGAAAACCGGTCCCGACTCCAATTCAACTTAGTTAAGAGGGCGTCTACGGTGCAGAGCTTCCCAGACGAAGTAGTGGCAAAGTTGCCAGAGTCAGCTAAGACTTACTTCAAGGATCTAGTCAGACGATGGGGATTTCTGGCTGATCTTTGCTTTTCTGACTTGTTGATATATATACCTAGTGATGTGAGTGCGAAGGAGTTTGTCGTGGCGGCACAGGTTCGTCCCGCGACATCTCAGACGGTTCATCCAAGAGATCTCGTTGGGATCTACTATGACTCGGCCTCTATCGGTGTGGTCGCATCAGCGCTTAAAAGTGGGGGAATGACCTTCGCGGAGTGGGTAGACCCTAACTCCAACCATATGGTTGTCTCAAACTGTATTGCTTTGCGGGCCGAGGGAAAGGTGTTTGCTGTCCTGGCTCGTGATTACATGTTGAACCCTCTAAGGATTCATGGAGAGTTGGAGTCCACGTATGTGAAGATCTTTGACCGTTTTATCAAGATGATCCTTGCGGGAGAGTATCCCTACCAAGTAGACGATTCGGCAAGTATTCCAAGGGTTGGCGACGGGGTAGTGTTGTTAGATCAAGATCTGACCGTTAAATTCCTGTCTCCAAATGCCGTTAGTGCACTTCACAGATTGGGATGTTCATCTCCTACCGTAGGACGAACTTTAAAAGAACAAGGTATTGAACTAGATGGCCCCATGCGCTCGGCGGAGACTTTAGCCCCTGTTCTCGAAGAGATAGAGGGTCAGCAGGAGGCTGCCGTTACGTTTTTTTGTATGCCTCTTATCGCCTCGGCTAAAGCGGATGGGTTCCTTCTCTTGCTCCAAGACGTGACAAATATTAGACGCAGCGAGAGGCTGTTAATTTCAAAAGACGCTACTATTCGAGAGATTCACCATCGCGTAAAGAATAATCTTCAAACCATCTCATCTTTGCTGAGACTCCAGAGTCGAAGGGTGGATTCACCACAAGCACGTAGCGCGTTAGCTGAAGCGGAGAGGCGAATTCGTTCAATTGCTGTGGTTCATGAGGTCTTGTCCAGAGAGATCGGCGAACAAGTATCCATGGAGGAGATAGTTGAGTCAATTGTGAAACTAGCACAGGAGTCGACTCCTCCCAGTCTAGAGCTGACAATAGATATCTCAGTTGAATCCTTTGAACTAGAAGCCCAACTTGCAACACCGTTGGCGGTCGTGCTTCAGGAGCTGATCCAAAACTCGATTGAACATGGATCTAAGAATCGTAGTGAACTCAACGTCTCGGTTGCGCTTGTCAATTCAGCCGGTGTAATCAGCTTGCTTGTCAAAGATGACGGAGTTGGTTTCCCTGTGGAGTTTTCTATTGAGTCAGCTACGTCATTGGGACTTCTTATTGTGAGAGATCTTGTCCGTTCTCAGCTAAGAGGTACGCTTGAGCTGAGTTCAAATGAGCTTGGCTCCACCGTCTCTATCGAAATTCCCATTCCGACTCCGGGGATCTTGTGAGTAACGACCGACCTTCAGTTCCAAAGATCTACGCTCATCGGGGATTTTGGTGGCCGGATCATCTTCAAAACTCCAAAGAAGCTA
>JAJYFP010000002.1:12570-28380 GCA_021790855.1 Actinomycetes bacterium | reverse complement strand
GGTTTTAGGAACAGAAGTTTCGTCTGAAGCACTTGAAGTGGCTGTAATGAATCTTCAGAAAGTGTCCCTAGATCGTGGTATTAACTTGGTTGACAAAGTGGATCTGAAGTTAGGGTCTTACTTTGATCCGTTACCGTCGTCGCTGTGTGGCCGCCTGGACGTGGTGGTTAGTAATCCACCGTATCTATCAGAGGAGTTGTACAGGTGTGCACCGACGACCGTACGTAACTATGAACCTAAGATCGCTCTTACTCCGGGTCCAACGGGTCTCGAGGCTATATGCGTTATTGTAAGTGAGTCGCGTAAGTGGCTTGTTCCCGGCGGAGCTTTGGTTGTTGAGATCTCACCAGAGCAAAGTCAACGAGTGCAGAGACTCTTGGAGGAAAATGGCTTTATGAAGATCAAGGTTGTGAATGATCTGACTGGGAGGCAAAGATTTGTGGTTGGAGTAAAACAACTTGTCCAGTAGTGAATCTGCCATAAGAGTCTTTGATGTTTTGACCGATACTGAAGAGGTCTTCCATGACGAAGACTCTGCGGTTGAGTATGTCGTGAAATGGCTCCGCGAGGGCGTTGTATTCGTGTTGCCAACTGATACCGTTTATGGCGTAGCTTGTTCAGCGAAGATTGACTCGTCGATCGAGGGTATATTTGACTTGAAGGGACGAGAACTAAGCAAGAGTTTGCCGGTTTTGGTTTCAGGTCTGGAGATGATCGATGTCCACTTTGGTCCGTTGGATGCTGATGAACGGACTCGATTAGAGGCGGTAGCATCTAAGCTCTGGCCCGGTGCTTTAACTGTCGTCGTGTCCAGCTCTAGGTTTCTTCCAAAAGGAATCCAAAGAGGTGACGCTTCAGTAGCTTTTCGTTCCCCTGGTGAGAGTTTTTCGCGTTTAGTTGGTAGGTACGTTCCCCTAGCCTGTACGTCGGCAAATAGGAGCGGTGAAACTCCCGTGACTACTTATGCCCAAGCGATAGCGCTATTGCAAGACGAATCGATCAAAAAGGTGTTAACACATGTCCGTACGTTGGTGATTGGGGATGCAAGACCTATGGCGGAACAGGCCTCTACACTTGTTGACTTAAGGCATAAGACTCCCCGAATACTACGTGAAGGACCCATATCTCACGAAGAGATCGTAGATGCACTAGGTGGCTAAGTACGTATAGGAAGTTGATGAGTGAGTGTGACGTTTTGGTTCAGAATATTTTTGTGACCATTGGGAAATTAGTGGCCATTTGTTGAGGTGTTCCAGTAAGAGCCCGCGGAGGAGAGCGTAGCGATGCTATTGATAGCCAACGCGGGAACTGAGAGACTTCCCACCGATCACTAGACCTTAATCTTTGAAATACAGGTTTGACGAAGGCTTAATGACTATATCGTTGGCTAGGATTGTTAGCTAGCGTCAAGGAGGTCTTTATGTCTGAGTATTCGTTGGTTGGGAGTCATTTCCGAGATGTCGATCCAGAGTTGGCTCATCTAGTCGATGAAGAGATAGAAAGACAAAGCACCTCGTTGCAGCTCATCGCCTCCGAAAACTTTACATCATTGGCGGTCATGGAAGCTACTGCCTCCGTGTTGACAAATAAGTACTCAGAAGGATATCCGGGCAAGCGATACTATGGTGGCAATTCAATCGTTGACAAGGTAGAGACCCTGGCGATTGAAAGACTGAAGCTTTTGTTCAAAGCTGCTCACGCCAATGTTCAACCACACAGTGGAGCGAACGCCAACGCAGCGGTATATTTTGCACTGCTGAAACCCGGTGACACCGTTCTTGCTATGCGTCTTGACCAAGGAGGTCACCTAACTCACGGGTCGCCGGTGAACTTCTCGGGCCAGCTGTACAACTTCGTTGGCTATGGAGTAACTCCCAAGGGTGTAGACGGGGAAGTGATTGACTTTGATAGCATGTATGACCTTGCAAAAAAGCACCGACCAAAGATGATCGTTGCAGGAGCTACTGCGTATTCGCGCATTATTGAGGTAGATAGAGTTCGAGAGATTGCTGATGAAGTTGGTTCGTTGGTCATGTTTGACGCTGCTCACGTTGCGGGATTGATAGCGGCGGAGATCTATCCAAATCCACTTTTTACTACGGATGGTTCCAAAGGAGCGGACGTGGTGACCTTTACAACGCATAAAACGCTTCGAGGGCCTCGGGGCGGTGCGATCGTGTCACATGAAGAGTATGGTCAAAAAATTGACAAGGCTCTTTTCCCTGGTTTTCAAGGCGGCCCACTCGAAAACACTATTGCGGCTAAAGCGGTGGCATTTCTGGAGGCTCTAAGTCCAAGTTTTAAGGAGTATCAGCAAAAGGTAGTTGAAAACGCGAAGGCTTTAGCCAAAGAACTCGAGGCACAAGGTTTCAGAGTTGTGTCTGGAGGTACAGACACGCATTTAATCTTAGTTGATCTGCAGAGCTTTGATATTGACTTGTCGGGGAAACAGGCTCAAGAGGTACTTGATCGTGCTGGGATAACATGTAATAGAAATCAGATTCCCGGAGATCCTCGATCTCCTTTCGTAACCTCGGGCCTACGATTTGGAACAGCGGCAATGACCACTGCAAATATGGGGGTTCGCGAGATGTCTTTGGTAGCGGAGTACGTGGCTGCATCTCTGCGCAAGCGAGAAGATGACCGCGAGATCGAACGAATCCGGAAAGAGGTTAGATCTTTATGCCTCAAGTTTCCACCACCATTTTTAGTTAGATAAAAAGAGGAGCAGCCATTTGGATTACGTGGCAATAGTTGCCATTGCTGCAGTGGTTACTTATCTTGGTACCTTTTTAGTCAGGAAGACATCGACGACGTTTGGATTCGTGGTGAAGCCGGGCGGTCGCATGATTCACACGAGAGCTACCCCCACTCTGGGCGGAGTAGCTATGTATGGAGGTTTCCTCGTTGCTTTTGGAGTTGCACAACTTCTGGGTGTCTTCCGACCCGTGTTCTCAAGTTCTTCGGAACCAGTCGGAGTGGCCCTTGCGGGAGCGGTTATCGTTGTTGTGGGAGCTTTGGACGATATCTTTGATGTATCTGCTCCAGCTAAGTTGGCTGGCCAGATACTTTCCTCATCCGTGCTCTGGGTGTTTGGCGTCACCATGTTTTGGTTTAAACTTCCCTTCGCTGGTGTCGTTGTCCTTTCGGCCTCTATAACGCCACTTTTAACTGCGTTTTGGGTCGTGGCGATGGAGAACGCTGTAAACCTTATCGATGGTCTTGACGGATTGGCTGGCGGAATTGTGGCGATCGCTTCGTTGGCCTTTGGAATCTATTCCTTGAAGTTGCAGGCGTTGGGTCAACTTCCTGCAACTTCTTTAGGACCCTTGGTTGCTTTTACAACCTTTGGAATCTGCATTGGTTTTTTGCCCCACAACGTTCATCAAGCGAAGGTGTTCATGGGTGATACTGGTGCAATGCTATTGGGACTGCTGATGGCTGCTTCTACTTCGGTAGTAGGTGGTAGAACCTCTAACGTTGCTGACCAAACCTTCTTTTTCTTTGCACCGCTAGCCATACCTTTTGTAATTCTGGGCGTGCCTATGTTTGATATGGCTTTTGCGGTTGTGAGAAGAACCGCTCGTCGTAGTGCAGTCTCTTCTCCTGATAAAGAACACCTGCACCATCGTCTCATGCAGATGGGACATGGCCATGCACGATCTGTGGTAATACTTTGGGCATGGACTTCCGTTTTGGCACTTGTAGCACTTACTCCCACATTTATAAGCGAAACCAAGGCCATCGTGCCCGTTGTGATAGTGCTAGTAGCGGTAATACTTTGGGTGATGCTGCACCCCGGAACTAAAGAGCGACGAAAGCATGCTAGAGCCGGCTGGTTCCGTGACATGGTTCCTGGTCGGAGCCGTCCAAAAGGAGTCGTAACCAAGAGGTGGGGGCGTAAGACAAGCGGGGTTGAATCTGGCGACGTGATGCCAGAGGATAAGAGTTCCAAGATCTCGGACAAGACTGTGCTGCCCAATGGGTGATTCGGGAACATCTGTAGATGTGAAGAAGATAGGGAGATGAACCTTGGCCCTCTTCGATTTTCGGCTATAGTCTTTCAAGTTTGGCAGATCTTCCAACTTCGCGTATATTGTGACAAGGTATAAATTCAATGGTGGTGTTTTCTTGTCTCGTCTTTTGTTAGGTCTTTTCCGACAGCTAAAAAATCCCTTAGGGGTGCCAGAAGGAGGAACAGCCGCTCCTTTCACCGATGCTATTGCCGTAGTAGTAGAGCAGGTTGGGGTAGTGGTTCTGATGGCTCTTGTGGGCTGGTGGCTAGCGACGTCTTTTGGAAGTATCTGGTACTTCGTGGGTGCTGTTATTTTTGGTGCGCTAGGTTCAGTGCTTAGGTCCTACTATCAAACGCGCCTTGAGATGGATGAAGCGATGAATCGATGGAGATTGGAAAAAAAGCAGTCAAACGGAAGCGGTAGTGGTGAGGGCTTCAGTGGACTTCTCGAGGGTTCAACAACGTGTGACATTAATACATCAGATGAATAACCAAAATGATGCCTTTACAACTTGCGTTATCTATAAGTTTCATGATAGTTTATGAGCTGGTTTTGCGACACACAGGGGTTGTTGAGCCGAGAATCGCGTTAGAAGGGTGTGCCAGTGCCTAGTGATGTAAGTACTGACAATGGTAAGGATATCGAACTTATCCTTGGTAAAAAGCTTGTTACGTACTCCATTTTGGTCTCATTAGCGGTAGTGGCTATTGCGTTTGTTATATACGGAGAACATGGCTTATATTCTGCGGCCTATGGGTGTTTGTTGGTGGTAATTAATTTTGTGATTGCAACAAAACTTCTTTCAGCAGGCGCTAGGATTTCTCCGGTTGCTTTGATGGCTGCGGCTGTTGGAAGCATGTTTGTGGACTTGATACTACTTACGGTGGGAACTTTGCCCGTCGTGAAAGCTGACTGGATGAACTTGAAAGTTTACGGAGGAGCTCTAATTATCACGCATCTATCTGCAGTTGCTTTGATGGCCCGTGGTGTGACTGGAAAGCTGGCGTACGCCGGTCTAAGACCACCTAAGAGGAGTAATTAGGCGTGTTTGTACTGGCTAGCATTAATTTTCCTCCTATAGGAGAACTTCTCAACTGGAAGACAATATTTTTTGGTGGCTCGGCACTGGCTTTCAATAAGATTGGACTTATAACTCTTGCTGCAGCCGTCATTACAATAGTGCTGTTTGTTTTAGCTGGTAGAGGTGCAAAGCTCATACCGACTGGTCTTCAAAACGTCATTGAGTACGGGGTTGACTTCGTTACGAACTTAATCGTTCTAGAAGCGATGGGTCCAGAGGGCATGGCCTGGGTTCCATGGCTGGTTGGAATGTTCTTTTTTATTTTGTTTAGCAACCTTTTCGAGGTTATTCCGTTCATCCAAATGCCCGCAACCGCTAGAACAAGCGTTACGATACCTTTGGCACTGATTTCTTACGTTACCTTCGTGGTGGTAGGTATAAAAAGACAGGGCTTTGGTAAGTACCTGAAGACCTCACTGGTTCCCAAAGGTGTTCCTGTTGCGTTACTACCACTTCTTATTCCATTAGAGTTCCTGTCTACTTTCATAGTGCGACCCTTCGCATTAGCAATTCGTCTTTTTGGAAATATGTTGGCAGGTCACCTTCTGCTGGTCACCTTTGCTATCTTGTCCGAGGCTCTATTTGTGAAGAGCATCCTTTTAGTAGCGTTGCCTTTGCCCTTCGCCATGCTGGTATTGGTTACTGGGTACGAAATATTCGTAAGTGCTCTTCAGGCGTTTATCTTTACGACTCTTACGGCGGTTTACATTGGGGAGGCGATGGCAGGCGATCACTAAGCGTATCTACATAAACTTGACCTGGATTCCCCGATGTGGAACAGGAGAAGTGTTTTTATAGTTTTTCTAACAAAATGGGTAAGTAATCTCTGACATGGACTCGAAACGGTTAGGGTCAGAGTTAAATAAATCGAGAGATCAAATCGGTCTCTTTTAGCAACCAGCAGGAGGAAACTGGGTGTTTCATTCAATGCTCGCGGTTACGATCGCAGCGGTATCGAACGTGAACCTTAGAAAAGGCTTGGCTGAACTAGGTTCAGGCTTGGCGTACGGCCTTGCCGCTTTAGGACCTGGTATCGGTATCGGTATTATCTTTGGCCAAGCAGTTTCTGCAATAGCTCGACAACCGGAGATGACTGGTCCAGTTCGCGGCCTGGCTTTCGTAGGTTTCGCGTTGGCTGAGGCGTTAGCACTTATCGGCTTTGTGGTATTCATTCTTTTGAAGTATACGGGCTGATGCATCTATATATTTTTGGAGCAAACCAAGCTTTTAATCCGATTCTCCCAGCGACTGGCGAGATCATTTGGTCGGTGATCTCCTTCGTTGTACTTTTGGTTCTGTTGGCAAAGTACGCCTTTCCGCCAGTGAAGAAGATAATGGCTGAACGTACCGCGAAGATCCGTGGTGATATTGAGGCTGCGGAGAAGGCTCGGCTGGAGGCGGAGCGGGTCTTAGCTGAGTACAGAAACCAACTGGAAGAAGCTCGGAAGGAAGCCAATCGGCTCGTTGAAGAGGCAAGGAAGACTGCAGGTCTCGTAAGAGAGGATCTATTAAAGCGTGCCCATGAAGAGGCGGCTGATATTAAACGACGTGCCGATGAAGCTCTTGCTATCGAAAAAGAGCGAGTGATGAACGAACTCAGAGGCTCGTTAGGGGACTTGGCGGTCGAGCTGGCATCGAGGATTATCTCTTTTGAAATCGAGAGGCAGAATGTCGATCCACTGGTCGAGCAGTTTTTGCATGAAATGGGCGCGAGATCTAAGTGAGAGAGTGGGTATTGGGGTACGCCTTGGGCGTGCGTGACGTAGCTGAGTCTCAGAACTGCCTTGAGATGGTCCGAGATGACCTGTACACGGTATATTCGGTGATCGAAAGTTCCGAAGAACTTGGAAGCGTACTGAGTGACTCTACCTATAGTCCGCAGCAAAGATCGGAGCTGGTAACTGACATCTTTGGTTCCAAGGTGACCTCTAGCTTTACGACTAATCTGTTGGAAGAAGCGGTTTCGGCTGAGATTCCCAGTGAACTAAGGCATACGTTGAAGGACCTACCGGAGATTTTTTTTGCCGAGTTCAACCCCGACAAAATTGGATTTGCTTCGACTCGCAAGAGGGTGGAAGGATATACGTTAGCTCAAGTGAGAGTTGGTGGATCAATTGACCTTGCTGACGTAGAGAACGATCTTTTCAAGGTTGCGAGAACGCTGGAGATCAATGGCTCTTTGCGTCGCCTTCTTTCAGGGGTGGGATCTAACGCAGATCTTCGCAAGGGTCTGGTTTCGGACTTGTTTTCTGAACGTATTAGTGCTGCAACCCTGAAGCTTATCTTGTTCGCCGTGCAGACCTCAAGAGTTCGGGATATTGTAGAACTTCTAGACGACTTAGTAGTTCTCTTGTCTACCGAAAGAGGTAAGGGAATTGCAGACGTCCGATCGGCTCGGGAGCTTATAGATCCACAAAAAGAGGCGTTGTTAAGTACGCTGGAAGGACTCATGTCAAGAAGTTTGGAACTTCGCGATCGCGTTCAACCGAACTTGGTAGCTGGTATTGTGGCCCTTGTTGGAGACACGCTGTTCGATATAAGTGCTCGTAGAAGGCTAGAAGAAGTACGTTCTTTAGTAGCAGATGCGATTCATTAGATAACTGTTTGGGAGACTTAATTGGCTGATTTTACTATTGACTCAGAGGAGATTTCCGAAGCTATTAAACGGCGTCTCTCCGATTATAAACCTGCGTTAGCAGGGGAAGAGGTGGGAAGGGTTCTGGAGCTCGGTGACGGAATCGCTAGGGTTTCAGGCCTCCCTTCAGTTGCTGTCAATGAGTTGTTGAACTTTGAGAGAGGTGCGGTAGGCCTAGCACTGAACTTGGACGAAGACACTATTGGAGCCGTTTTGCTTGGTGCAGCCAACTCCGTTGAAGAAGGTGAGTTTGTTCGTTCTAGTGGTTCGATTCTTTCTGTTCCAGTCGGCGATGCTCTATTGGGTCGAGTTGTCAATGCCCTGGGTGAACCTATAGATGCGAAAGGTCCTGTTGAGTATCGTGAAACCAGAAGGCTGGAGGTTCAAGCTCCTGGAATTGTAGATAGACAGCCAGTCAGCGAACCTATGCAGACAGGTATCAAGGCGATCGATACAATGTGCCCTATCGGTCGTGGCCAGCGAGAACTAATAATTGGAGATCGCAAGACAGGCAAGACTTCTGTGGCGCTAGACACAATCATCAATCAAAAGGGAAATGGCGTCAAGTGTATTTATGTGGCGATTGGCCAAAAAGGATCTACCGTCGCGGCGGCTGTAGCAATCCTTGAAGAGCATGGTGCTTTGGATCATACGGTAGTGGTGGTAGCAACTGCAGACGAACCGGCTCCTTTTAAATATCTGGCGCCCTATGCAGGATGTGCTATGGGGCAACACTGGATGGAAAGTGGCCAACATGCTCTTATCGTCTATGATGACTTGTCCAAGCAGGCCGAGGCCTACAGACAGCTTGCCCTTTTGTTGCGGCGTCCACCGGGTCGTGAGGCTTATCCGGGAGATGTGTTTTATCTACACTCAAGGTTGCTGGAGCGAGCCGCGAAACTTTCTGACGAAAGGGGTGGTGGTTCTCTAACGGCGTTGCCGATAATTGAAACCAAAGAAGGAGATATTTCGGCCTACATACCTACAAACGTCATCTCTATTACCGATGGCCAGGTGTTTTTAGATACAGATCTGTTCTACTCTGGCGTGCGTCCTGCCATAAACGTAGGTACGTCGGTCTCCAGGGTAGGTGGTGCTGCTCAAATCAAGGCGATGAGAGAAGTGGGTGGAAATCTGCGTATAGATCTTGCACAGTTCAGAGAACTTGAAGCCTTTGCCGCCTTTGGCTCTGAGTTGGATAAGATCTCGCAGGCTCAACTTGATCGGGGTTATCGTCTAACGGAGTTGCTGAAGCAGCCGCAAAACTCGCCAGTGCCCGTAGAAGAGCAGGTAGTTACGATTTTCATGGGAACCTCTGGCCTCCTGGACGATATCTTGGCGCAAGACGTAGGACGGTTTGTTGTAGATGCAGTTGACTTCATGAGAGCCCGTCACGGTGACCTCCTTAAAGTTATTAGAGAAACCGGAAAACTTCCTGATCGTAGCGAGTTGACGAAGGCGATTGAGGAGTTTAAGACGGGCTTTGAGCCGTCTTCGGATAAGAGCTAGGAGCTAATCGGTGGCCGGTGGTCAGGAACGCACGCTTCGACGGAAAATAAAAAGCGT
Organism: Actinomycetes bacterium; assembly: GCA_021790855.1. The sequence goes on along the minus strand of JAJYFP010000002.1, from coordinate 19,082 downwards.
ACAGTCGACAAAAAAGATTACAAAGGCGATGGAGTTGATAGCGGCCTCGCGAATCCAGAAGGCTATCTCCCGTATGGCTAACGCTAGGCCTTACTATCGAGAGCTGTCTGAGATTGTGCGCGACTTGGTCAAAGCGGCAGCGTTGCCGAAGAATCCTTACACAGATCCGGAAAATAACGAAGGAACTGTTGTGGTGATCTCCATAACATCTGACAGGGGTCTGTGCGGCATCTATAACTCCTCTGTGCTGCGCGCAACTGAGCGGTTGGCAGAGCGAGTTCGCTCTAGTGGATCAACGGTGGAGTTGGTAGGGGTTGGCAAGAAGGCCCAGAACTACTTTAAGTTTCAAGAGATAGAAGTTGCTACTCAGGTAAATGGGGTGACAGAGACACCTACGTATGTTCAAGCAATGTACATACTGGGATCGATCCTAGATCGTTATGAAATAGGAGAGATATCGAAGGTATATGTTATATCTCACAGATTCGTTTCGATTGGGGTCCAGAACTTAGAGACGACGGAGCTACTGCCCATCTCCAAAGGACAACTTGAGACGGACAGTACGAAGTCTTCTACCTCTTTTGACTTCGAGTTTGAGCCCTCACGTGATGTGATAGTAGTGCCGTTGTTTCGCCAATTTACACTTGCAAGATTGTTTGCTCTTTTGTTAGAGGCTTCTACCTCTGAGTACGCGTATAGACAACGCGCCATGAAGTCTGCAAGCGAAAACGCTGACGAGCTGGCAAGGAAGTATAGACGTCTTTTGAACAGGGCTAGACAGGACTCTATTACAACGGAGATTATGGAGATAGTCGGTGGTGCTGAGGCACTGAAAACTGAGACTGATCCGAGAGCGGAAGGGTAGTCAATAGATGTTTGCTGTTATTGGTGTTTTTAGGTATGTCGGTGAAAGGTTGAGATGAGTACGACTGTTGAAGAGATGACCTCTCGAGTCCTTGAAGATGGACGGGTTGTTGCCGTGACTGGGCCGGTGGTGGACGTTGAGTTTCCACCAGCGTCGATTCCGGACATCTTTGAAGCGCTACACATGGAAGTAGAGGTTGATGACAAGGTTGTTGACATCATGCTCGAAGTTGCTCGTCAGATAGGTGAAGGCAGAGTACGTTGTATTGCACTTAGACCTACCGACGGCCTGCGCAGAGGTACTGTTGTCAAGAGGACGGGCGCGGGAATCAAAGTTCCAGTGGGTGAGGGAGTATTGGGACACGTATTCAATGTGGTTGGAGATGTCTTAGATCGCAGCGTGTTGGAAAACGTCGAGGACTATTGGGAGATCCACCGCCCAGCGCCGGCTTTCGCAGCTCTTGAACCTCGGGCCAAGATGTTCGAAACTGGAATCAAAGTTATTGACTTGCTGGAGCCTTATGTAGAAGGCGGTAAGGTTGGACTTTTTGGTGGTGCAGGAGTCGGCAAGACGGTGCTGATCATGGAAATGATCAATCGGGTGGCTCAACAACACGGTGGGGTCTCCGTTTTTGCTGGAGTGGGTGAGCGAACTCGCGAAGGAACTGACCTATGGATAGAGATGCAGGAGTCAGGGGTCATTAATAAGGCGGCACTGGTCTACGGTCAGATGGACGAACCGCCAGGGGTGCGCCTTAGGGTTGCTCTCTCTGCGCTCACTATGGCTGAGTACTTTAGGGACGTTAAGAATCAAGATGTTTTGTTATTCATCGATAATATTTTTAGATTCGTACAGGCAGGTTCTGAAGTATCGGCGCTGTTAGGACGTCTTCCCTCAGCAGTAGGCTACCAACCAACTTTGGCTGATGAGATGGGTGAACTACAAGAGCGAATTACGTCGACCAAAGGGCGCTCTATAACGTCCCTTCAAGCTGTCTATGTACCAGCTGACGACTATACAGATCCCGCTCCCTTTACCACCTTTACGCACCTGGACGCTACAACGGAGCTGTCTAGGCAAATAGCATCGCTGGGGATCTATCCAGCTGTAGATCCTTTGGCCTCGAGTTCAAATATCTTGGCCCCTCACATAGTTGGAGATCGTCACTACCAAGTTGCTCGGCGAGTACAAGAGATCCTTCAAAGAAACAAGGAACTCCAAGACATAATTGCGATCTTGGGGATTGACGAACTTTCTGAGGAAGACAGAGTGATTGTCGCTAGAGCTCGCAAGATTCAGCGTTTCCTGTCTCAACCATTTTTTGTCGGTGAAGTATTCACTGGTCTCAAAGGCATCTATGTACCGATATCTGAGACCATAGAGTCTTTCGAAGCACTTGTTGGAGGCGAGTTGGATCATGTGCCTGAGCAGGCCTTCATGAACGTCGGAGGTGTCGAGGGAGTCTTGGCGAAGGCAAAAGTACTGCAAGAGGGCGTCTAATGGCCAACTTTCCATTCGTCCTTGTTTCTCCGGAGCGCGTAGTATTTGAAGATGATATAAGCGCGGTAACACTTCGGAGTGGTGCGGGTGACATTACCTTTATGGCGGGTCATTCTCCGTTCATCGGATTGGTAGAGACTTGTGCTGTAAGGATAGTTCTTGCTGACGGTTCGGTTTCAATGGCAGCTGTCGACGGTGGTTTCGTAAGAGCAGGCATGAACAAGGTGAGCGTTGTGACCTCCTCGGCAGAGCTTGCTACGGAGATCGAAGCTGAGACGGTTCTTCACATGAGATCACAGGCAGAACAGGCTCTTCAGGACGGTGATGAAGAACTAGGCAATCGATTGATGCGGTCTGCTAAAGTTCGAATGGAGCTAGCTGATATAACAGAGTAGGTGGAGCCCATGCGGCAACGTTTTGGTGTCGTCGTAACGCCCTCCAAAGACGTATCTTTGATGCTGAAAGGGATCCAAGCTTCCTTTGGATACCAAGGTGTGGCATCAATAGAACCGCACTTGACGCTAGTACCGCCTTTCAACCTTGACCTACGTGAGCTTTCTAAGATGTTGACAACTTTGGGGAGAGTAGGAAGCTCTGTGCAACCCTTTGAAGTCGAACTCTGTTCATGGCGAAGTTTTAACTCCAACGGCGACGTTCTTTATCTTGAAGTCAGTAAGGGTGTCCCAGAGCTTGAAGAGATTCAGCAACTGTTAATGGGGACGGGCCTCTTTCGCGAGGTTGAACGAAAATTTGTGCCCCACTTGACCATAGCGATCGGAATAGGCTCCGAGCGAACTTTACAAGCTCAACAAATTTTGGATTCCGTCCATTTTAGTTTCGATGTGGACTCCTTAGAGGTTCTTACCAAGCTGCCTGATGAACGCTGGAAGCGATGTGCGCGTTTTGTGTTGGGCTGGGGTAGTCAGAAAAATATCTCTCATTTGCGTGTTGGTCTATATCTTGAAGCTGGCGTGTCACAAGGTGTATTGGAGGCAATTGACGTTCAAGGGACTTGCAGTCCTTTCATTAAGGTGAGGTTGCATCAAATTGTGAGTGGTACTTCAGATGGACTTTGCTCTTTGGTGATGTACGTGGAGTCGGAGATCGTCGGTGTTGTGATCTTTCGCCATCTCATGACTAAATTAGCGATAGTTGAATGCGTAGTGATTTTCGACGTGAACAACCGTGGATTTGGCTTAGGCAGATTGGCCATGTCGTCTGCTTTGGAGGTTTTGAGGTATAGACATACGTCATACGTACTTGCAAAGTCGGTTCCGCAGTCACTTTGGCTCAAGAGCATGGGTTTTTTGTCAAGAGAAGATTTTCCATCTCTTGATGTACTCTCAAAGTTGGCGGAAGACGATGAGGGTGAATACTTGGTTAGGGTGCTATATTGAAGCCTCGCAGCTTTTCAATACGGTGGTAGGCGTCAATTCTTCTTACAGTCTTTGATCTCGATCTCATAACCAAGGACTGAGTGATAGCCTTGTCTGATTGGTATCTGACACCACGGAGCAGTTCTCCGTCTGTAATGCCGGTCGCAGCAAAAAAACAGTTGTCTGAAGCGATGAGATCGTCGGTCATCAGAACTTTATCAAGATCGTATCCTGCATCGAGTGCGAGCTGGCGCTCCTTGTCGTCTCTAGGCCATAGCTTGCCTTGAATCTCCCCGTCCATAGCTCGAAGTGCTGCGGCGGCCACAACACCTTCTGGAGTCCCACCGATGCCAAACAAGATGTCGGTTCCAGACTCAGGCCATGCGGTTGCAATTGCTCCGGCAACATCTCCATCAGTAATAAGCTTTACTCGTGCCCCCGCATCTCGAATCTCTTGTATCAGTTGGGTGTGACGGTCACGATCAAGCACAACAACTGTAAGGTTCCGAACGGAGGTCTTTTTGGCTTTTGCGAGTGCTTTGAGGTTTTCTTCGGGTGAGGCGTTTAAGTCTACAACCCCAACTCCTTCAGGACCTACGGCTATCTTGTCCATGTAGAAGCACGGGCCAGGATTGAACATGGTTCCTCGTTCAGAGACGGCGATTACAGCGAGAGCGCCTCCTCTTCCAGAAGCAGTCGGCCGCGTTCCGTCAATAGGATCTACCGCAACGTCGCACAGCGGTGGTCTGCCGTCTCCGACGATCTCTCCGTTGAAAAGCATCGGGGCATTGTCTTTTTCACCTTCTCCGATAACTACGACGCCCTCCATGGTTACAGAGTGAAGTACGCTGCGCATGGCATCCACAGCGGCGCCGTCAGCTCCTTCTTTGTCGCCTCTGCCCATCCACATTCCTGCGGCTAAAGCGGCGGCCTCTGTTACTCGTACTAGCTCTAGCGCCAAGTTTCTGTCAGGTTTCGTAGTGTTGTCTATGGAGTTCATCGCAACTAGGGTAGCCTAATTTGACTATCGAATGCACGGTTGTTTGGAATTTCTTCCCTGAAACTCTGGAGTTTTACCGTCCGGTTACACCGGGTTCGCCTTGTTTGAGTTACTTGAGTGACGATGGTATCTAATTTCCCTTCTCTTCGCACGTGAGTTTCCATGGACATGCGAGCTTCTTTTTGGTTTGAAGAACTATCTAACTTGGTAAAGGAGGAGGCAGCTTGCTCGTCGAAGTCGTTGCCTAAAATTTGATCAAAGTTGATTGGATGCTTTGTCTTGAGCGTCTTGAATAGGTGGGCGTGAGCGCAAGTCAGATTGGAGGCTAGCTAGGTTTTCTCAGGCAGTTGATGTGACTTGTACCGTGGTGTTATTGTGCGTCTCACCTGAGGAGACAAGAGTTAAGGGTCGACTTTGAAATGAGTTTGCTCTCATGGATGTCGACGTTTTTCACTTGGGAGAACTGGTGTTGTTGGCTAAGATGTTACCCATAGTGTGCCCAAGGCCTAACCTAGAAAGATGTTTTCGGGATCAAAGTTGAGAGAGAGGCGTGCGTGACATATCAAGATATCTTTGTGGTACGCCCAGCAGGTCCGCTTTTTGGTTCAGTAAAGATAAACGGCGCCAAGAACTCTGTCTTGAAGCTGATGGCCGCCACCTTGCTGGCGGAAGGTACTCATCATCTTTACAATGTGCCTGATATTACAGACGTTAAGATCGTCGCTCAGATGTTGACGGAGTGCGGCTCTAAGGTATTTTTTGTTGGGGATGGGGAGGTCATCATCGAAACTCCCAAAACCAGCGACATAACCCCGAGAGCGTCATTGGAGCTTGTGGCAAAGATTCGAGCCTCAGTTGTGGTCATGGGACCTCTTTTGGCGAGGTGCAAGACCGTTGAGGTGGCGCAACCTGGTGGTGATGACTTTGGTAGTCGGCCGATTGACTATCATATCGAGGGTCTTTCCTCCTTGGGTTCGACATTTTCTGAACGAGATGGTTATCTTATAGGACGTACAGAGGGCCTTACGGGAGGACGAGTAGTCTTGGAGTTTCCATCCCATACAGCTACCGACAACATCCTTATGGCTGCTGTCTTGGCGGATGGAACAACAGTAATTGAAAATGCGGCTCGAGAACCAGAAGTCATTGACCTGGCCGAGATGTTAACCTCTATGGGGGCTAAGATCAACGGTGTCGGTACCTCCAGGATCGAGGTACAAGGGGTTCCTCGACTCGGTGTAGCTAACCACAGGGTCATTCCAGATCGAGTTGAAGCAGCGAGCTTTTTAGCCGCTGTTGCAGTTAGCGGTGGTGAGGTCTTCTTGGAAGAAGCTCGGGAAGACCATATGGAGATGCTATTGAGAAAGATGCGCTCGATGGGGATCCATATAGAATCCACTCCTTTAGGCATCTGGGTAAAGTCAGAGGCTCATCTTAGAGCGGTCGACGTCTCGACGCTCCCATATCCAGGTGTGGCTACGGACTATCAACCATTGGTTGTGACAATGCTCTCAGTAGCAGAGGGAACAAGTGTAGTCAGCGAGAATCTTTTCTCTGGTCGATTCCGTTACATTGAGGAGCTTCGGAAGATGGGAGCTGACATTGTGACCGATGGACACCACGTCGTCATCCGTGGTGCCTCAAAGTTGACTGGCGCTGAGGTTAGAGCTTCCGATATTCGAGCAGGAGTAGCGCTTATTGTCGCAGCACTGGTAGCTGACGGTGAGACGAAGATCTCTGGAGTAAGACATATTGACCGTGGCTACGAGAG
>JAJYFP010000002.1:0-12560 GCA_021790855.1 Actinomycetes bacterium | reverse complement strand
GAGCAGCGGCTTCGACTTCTTGGGGCGAACATAGATCGGCGCGCTGTCGGACGCAAGGAAAGCGATTGAGATGGAAGAAAAGGACAAGATAGGTGATCTTTTTCGGCGTGCTGATCGTGGGAACCGTTCTGCATTAGCAAAGCTTATATCTTTGGTGGAGCGTGAGGAAGAGGTGCTGTCTTACGTGCCTGGGGAGATGCGTGCAGAGGGAAAACGCTCATTCCTAATTGGTATCACCGGGCCTCCCGGAGCGGGAAAGTCAACGCTAACTGGTCGCTTGATTGAGTTTTACAGGAAAAAAGACGACGAGGTGGCGGTTTTAGCAGTTGACCCCACGTCTCCTTATTCGGGAGGAGCGATCCTTGGTGATAGAGTGCGGATGCAAGCCCACGCATTGGATCCCAAAGTTTACATCCGTTCCATGGCAACTAGAGGCTCCTTAGGTGGTCTCGCTTTAGCGGTGCCGATTACTCTCAGAGTTCTTGAACTCGTCTCTTTCGACGAGATTCTCGTTGAGACAGTTGGCGTTGGCCAGGTCGAGGTAGACATAGTGGGTTCCTCTGATACAACGGTTGTAGTTTTGAATCCACTGTGGGGGGATTCGATACAAGCTAATAAGGCAGGACTGCTGGAGATAGCCGATATATTCGTGATCAACAAAGCAGATCGGGATGGGGTTCGTCAGACGAGGAAAGATCTAGATGCAATGCTGGATTTCTCTGCGCCAAAGAAATGGCGCCCTCCAATTATCGAAACGGTAGCTTCAAGTGGTCAGGGAATAGCTGAGTTAGCAGCTGCTCTCCAGGCACATAAAGAGTTTTTGACAGACTCTGGTGAGATTGTGCAAAAACGAGAGAACAGAGCTTTGGGCGAGTTCGATAAGGCCCTGCTACGTTTGTTTGAAAGATCTCTACAAGAACTTGATAGTTTTGCTCGCCTGCGACAAAGTGTGAAAAAGGGAGAGCTGGAGCCAACTCAGGCAGCGCGTGAGATTTTAAGGAGGATCTTGGACAACTAGACTAGGTTGTTCCCGTGTTGAGCTACATTGAGAAGTATGGGTAAATACGTACACGTCTCCATTGGTGAAGCAGAAGTAGCTGTAGTTACTTTGGATCGTCCTAAGATGAACGCCCTCTCAAGCGACCTACTCTTGGAGCTTGCTCAGATCGCTGAAGGTTTCATAGTGTCGCCGCCAAAGGCAGTTGTCCTAACCGGCGGTGAGAAAATCTTTGCAGCTGGTGCAGAGATTTCAGAGTTTCAAGACTCCGCGAGAGCTCTTGAGCTAGGCCAGTTGTTTCATAGGGCCCTAGGTGCAATCGCCATGATACCTCGTGTTACTATCGCGGCCGTCAATGGTTATGCACTGGGAGGAGGGTGTGAACTGTCACTGGCATGCGACTTTAGAGTTGCAGGGCAAAGATCCAAGTTTGGCCAACCGGAGATCCTCCTAGGTATTATTCCAGGAGGCGGAGGAACACAACGTCTAGCGAGGTTGATTGGTGTCTCTAGGGCCAAGGATTTAATATTGAGTGGACGTCAGGTGCTGGCCGAAGAGGCACTCGCGATTGGACTTGTCGATAAGGTAGTTTCAGACGATTCTGTGTTGCCCAGTGCGGTTGCTTGGGCGGAATCGTTTGCGCGGGGTGCTTTGACGGCGCAGTCGCTGGCTAAGTATGCCATAGACCAGGGCATAGAAAGTTCCTTGGAACGCGGTCTGAACCTTGAACTCAGGGCCTTTGCGGAGGCGTTCAGGAGCGAAGATGCGGAGATAGGCATAAAATCCTTTTTTGAAAACGGACCCGGCAAGGCCAAGTTCTCAGGTCGTTGACAAAACGTCCAAGCGGATGTTGTCGTTGAAGCGTTAACTCCAGGAGTTTTATGCCAGGATCTGCAACCCCATCTCATAAAGGGAGTTTAAATCTTGGTGATACGGGAGTATTGAGGTTACCATGCCAAAGGTGCCTTGACCAAGTATCTCTAGTTCGCACTCGTAAAGAGCTATGTTTTCATGAGAGGTGTGTGACTTTAACAAAGCACTTTCTGAATGTTCTGGAAGCAGATCTCCATGGCTGTCAATCTTGCCCCATATCACCGAAACTTTGATGTCCTCGGCGTTCAGTTGACCGGTGAACACCTGTACCTGTACGACAGCTTTTCCTTGAATGGTTTCGTCTGAATCAACTTTGCTGACGATTTCGACCCCTTTTACCGCGACCGAAGGCCATTGCGCTCTCACTTGCTCCTTCCAGGTCGAGAGGCTTTTTGCTCTGGCCGAGTTGTTCGCTTGTAGAACATGACTTCGTCGTGCTGCAGGTTCATACAGCTGGGTCACATAGTCACTTACCATCCGATGGCCGGAAACCTTGGGCGCCAAAGTTGAGATGGAGTGTTTCATACGCGTCGTCCACCTACGTGGAATCTGATCGGGGTCACGGTCGTAGAACTCTGAGACGGCACTTTCTTCTAAGATACTGAAAAGAGAGTCACACTCTAAGCGAGACTTCTCTTCTTCGTAGAACTCAGAGGGAGCCGACGCAATAGCCCAGCCGTTCGCGCCATCAAACATCTCGGCCCACCAGCCATCTAGGATCGATAGATTCAGGGCACCGTTGAGTGCAGCTTTCATGCCGGAGGTTCCGGAGGCTTCAAGCGGTCGCGTTGGAGTATTGAGCCATATGTCGCATCCATGGTAGAGGGCCTTGGCTAAGGACATATCGTAATCTGGAACAAAGACGAATCTAGATCGGGCCGGTGAGTGAAAAGCGAAGTCGAATACCCTCCTTACAATCTCCTTTCCTGGTTCGTCCTTTGGATGTGCTTTGCCCGCGAATATGAACTGAACGGGTCTGTCAGCAGATAGGCACAGCTCAAGAAGTCGTTCGGTCTGCGAAAGCAAGAGGTCGGCTCGTTTGTAAGGAGCAAATCTTCGTGCAAATCCGACGGTAAGGGTTTTGGAGTCTAAGACGCTGTCACACCACCCTAGGTTGACCTCTTCCCATCCGGAAGCTATGAGGGCGTTTTTCAACCTTCTTCGAATCTCAGGCACCATCTTGGACCTTAGTCCTTCTTTGGTCTGCCAAAGGATTTCGTCGGGAATGTCACTAAATGAACTCCATTCCTCAGCGGATGCGTTGGCCCAATTTGGATGTACGGAACTTGAGTAAAGATCTGAGAACTCGTGGGCAGTCCACGTAGAGGGGTGTACGCCGTTGGTTATGTGTCCTATGGGAACTTGGGAGTGTTCCAGCTCAGGCCAAACGCCAGAAAATAGCTCTCTTGAAACTTGGCCGTGTAGCTTTGATACACCATTTACCGAAGAGGCAAGCCTCATTCCCATAATCGCCATATTGAAGGGCGCTTCAACGGGCTCTTCTGCAAAGTGACCTAGTGCGAGAATATCGCTCATGTCCACTTTGCACTCAGTAGCGATGTAGGAGAGATACTTGTACATGAGATCCACAGGGAATAGGTCGATTCCCGCGGGGACAGGAGTGTGCGTTGTAAAGATGTTGGATGCTCTTACGACCTCAACAGCTTCTTTGAACTGGAAACCTTCAGATATTAGCTCACGCAGGCGTTCGAGTCCCAAAAAACCAGCGTGCCCTTCATTTGAGTGGTAGATCTCAACTTTTTCTCCCAGGGTTCGTAAAGCCCGTACACCTCCAACTCCAAGGACGATCTCCTGTCTCAGGCGGTGTTCGACGTCACCTCCGTAAAGGCGATCAGTAATTGTGCGAAGGTGGGGAGGATTGTGTTCGTTGTCTGTATCTAAGAGATAGAGATTGACTCTGCCTACCTTGGCCCGCCAGATGTTTACGATAACCTCCTCTTCACCAAGACGCAGAGCTACTTCATTTGCGGAGTCAGGAGCTTCAAGTCCCACCTCTAAGGGATTCAAGTTTGGATATCGCTCAAATTGATTTCCTCGCGGGGTCACGCCTTGACGAAAGTACCCTGAGCGATAGAAAAGACCCACACCGACGATCGGTACTCCCAAAGCGGAAGAAGACTTTAAATGGTCGCCAGCTAGTACGCCTAGTCCACCTGAATACTGTGGAAGGGCGGATGAGATTCCAAACTCCGGAGAAAAGTATGCTATTGCCGAGATAGAGGAGTCTATTTGTTGAAACCAAGACTCTGACTTCAGATAAGCATCGAGATCGCTGCTCACTTTTTTTAGGAACTCAGTAAAACGTGAGTCGTTGGACAGCTCTTCAAGTCTGTCATTTGATACGTGCTCTAGGAGATGAAAAGCGTTATGATCGGTCTCTTCCCATATCTTGGGATCGATCCACCGAAACAGGTCTTGGCTCTGGCGGTCCCATGCCCAGCGTAGGTTACTTGCCACTTGTGTAAGTGGGGATAAGTTCTCAGGTATTGAACGTTCGACTCTAAAACTATGTAGTGGTTTCACATATCACAGGTTATTTGCTTGACACCTCTTCGGATGACCGGTTGAGATAATACTCTATGTAGCTAGGTGTTCTTGTTGAAAGGGAGGTTATTGTGGCCGCAGAAAAGGTAAGTTTGGACCTCAGAACACCCGTTTTGGAGTCAAAGATGCCTCCGAAAGCCACCAGATATCAACCCCTCAAAGTCGTCTGTGATGCTTTTTCGCTTCCCTCCACTCCGCTCAGAGTCTTTCTTGTGTATGAAGAGGGCGGATTAGAAAAGCGGGAGCCTTTTCAAGAGCTAGGAAACGATACGTACGCTGTCACCTTTACCCCTGGGGCGTTGGGCAAACAGAGACTTCGGATTCTTGCGTGGGAAGACTCTTACCGAAAGAGTCTGGATGCATTGCGAGCACGCGTACGTGCCAACGTAGCTGATCTGTTGGACTTTGAAGACGTTGTATCTGAGGCGAGTCATCGATGCAGAAGTCTCGCAAAGACAAAATCTTCTTCAAAACTCCTTAAGGAGATTTACCCAAATCTTGGTGAGGTTTTGGACGAAGTAACTAAAGATGTCTTAGGCGTGGCGCTGGCTACGCTTGACTCGATAAAACAAGGTCACGGTGACGTGAATACTTCCAAAGACGACTTTGATAAGTTGGAGAACCTCTTGTCGGACGTGCGCTTGTCTGACGTGTGCGGTTTGCCACTTTACAAGAGTGATGTTACAGAAATTAGCTTTGAAGTTGTCGTTGAGAGAGAGAGATCTACTTTTGGGTTTTGGTATGAACTTTTCCCAAGATCAGTCGGAGGTTTCAAAGGAGTTGTGGATGTCCTTCCTCATCTGGTAGACCTGGGCGTGGATATCCTTTACCTCCCACCGATACACCCTATTGGTGTGACAAAACGGAAAGGAAGAAACAACTCATTACTTGCAGAGAAAGACGACGTCGGTAGTCCATGGGCGATCGGCTCGCGACTCGGCGGACACGACAGTATCGACCCGTCCTTAGGTGGATTCGATGACTTTGATGAGATGCTTAGAGTTGCTGCTGGGTTTGGAGTTGAAGTCGCTTTGGATCTGGCGTTGCAGTGCTCGTTAGATCACCCCTGGGTTGTCGATCACCCTGAATGGTTTGTGCACCGTTCCGATGGCTCGATTGCCTTTGCAGAGAACCCGCCTAAGCGTTACGAAGACATAGTTCCCATTGACTTTTTCCCAGCTAGAGAAGTAGATCGAGTGGCTCTTTGGAATGAGATTCTTCGAGTTGTCAGGTTTTGGATTGAAAAAGGGGTGCGAATCTTTCGGGTAGACAATCCTCATACCAAACCTATCTCATTTTGGACATGGTTGATATCAGCCCTTCGTGAGGAGTACGTGGATGTGATCTTTCTGGCTGAGGCCTTTACGCGCCCTAAAATTATGTACAAGCTAGCTCAGGTTGGATTCTCCCAAAGCTATACCTATTTCACGTGGCGAAATACTCCTTCGGAGATTTCAAGTTATGTAAATGAACTTTACAGCAAAGAGATCATGAGCTACTTTCGCCCTAACCTCTGGCCCAATACGCCCGATATTTTGACAGGAGTTCTTAGGTGGGGATCTCGATCTGACTTTGCCTTACGACTCGTGCTCGCGTCTATGCTATCGCCAAGCTATGGCATCTACTCGGGATACGAGTTCCTGGAGAATGAGCCCTTTTCTCTTGAGTCGGAGGAGTATCTGAACTCGGAGAAGTATGAGATCAAAAAGCGTGACTACATTGCCGGTGGTGCATTAGATAAGTTGATCTCCGTCGTCAATGTCTTCAGAAGATCGCATGTGGCCTTGCAACGCTTAGGCAACGTTGTATTTTTGCCTACCGAAGGTGAAAACCTTTTGGCTTTTCTAAGGTTTGCTGATGATGAGGACGACTATGTTCTTGTGGTCTGTAACTTTGACACTAAAGGTATCACAGAGGGCGCTGTGTATCTTCCTGAGTTTTTCCCTGGAGACAAGGTCTTTCATGAAGCCGAAGGTTTTGACGTCCTTACCGGAGAGATCTATACCTTCCGCAAAGGTCATAACTTCATTAGGCTTGACCCAACCAAGACTCCAGGACACCTGGTATCTTTGACCTTTAGGCAATGATGTGAGGTGGTGAGGTGTCCCAACAGAGTCAAAATTGGTTTCAAGAGGCTATCTTTTACGAGGTTCTGATCAGGGGTTTTCACGACTCTAATGATGACGGCACCGGTGATATTCGAGGACTGATCGACAAGCTTGACTACCTGGAGTGGTTAGGAGTGGACTGTATCTGGCTCCTTCCGTTTTACAGATCTCCGTTGCGAGACGGCGGGTATGACATATCTGATTTTCTAACCGTCTTGCCAGCGTACGGCGATGTGAGTGAACTGGAAACCCTAATCGGTCGAGCTCATCAAAAAAATATTAGAGTTATCGCTGATCTTGTCATGAATCACACCTCAGATCAACACCCATGGTTTTTAGAGTCCAAAAGAGACCGAAGCAATCCCAAGGCGGACTGGTACGTCTGGTCAGATACCGACGAGGCCTATAAGGGAGCTCGGATTATCTTCGTTGACTCGGAGACTTCGAATTGGACGTATTCGCAGGAGCGTCAAGAGTTCTACTGGCATCGTTTCTTTTATCACCAACCTGACCTCAACTATGATAACCCAGAGGTTCAAGAAGAGATGGTAAGCGTTCTCGACTACTGGCTGGACAGAGGACTGGACGGTTTCAGATTAGATGCCGTACCCTATCTCTTTGAGAGAGAAGGTACTAACTGTGAGAATCTTCAAGAGACGCACGACTATTTAAAGCTCATACGTTCACGTATCGATGCTCGACACAAGGACAAGGTACTGTTGGCGGAGGCTAATCAATGGCCCAAAGATGTGGTGGATTACTTTGGAGACGGCGATGAGTGTCACATGTGCTTTAACTTCCCGATCATGCCTCGACTTTTTATGTCAGTTAAGATGGAGTCTGCCCGTCCCATAACTGAGACGATCGAAGAGACCCCGGAGATCCCAAGCGGATGTCAATGGGGAATATTTCTTCGCAACCACGACGAACTCACTCTGGAGATGGTTACAGAGGAAGAACGGGACTTTATGTATCGTGCATACGCCGCTGATCCTCTTATGCGTAGAAACGTTGGAATAGGTCGACGTCTTGCGCCTCTTATCGATAATGATAGAAGGGTCGCCGAGTTGCTCCATGCGCTACTGCTCTCGTTACCTGGTTCTCCTATCCTTTACTACGGAGATGAGATACTCATGGGAGATAACATCTACTTGGGAGACAGGGACTCCGTGCGTACTCCCATGCAATGGACACCTGATCGCAACGGAGGATTCTCTAGGGCTGATTTCGCTAAACTATACCTTCCTCCGAACATGGATCCTGTCTATGGATATGAGGCACTGAACGTTGAGTCGCAGATGCGCAACCCGTCCTCCTTTTTAAGGTGGCTTCGTCACTTAATGTGGATCCGTCGCTCCGAAGGAGTCTTCGGAGTGGGATCGCTGCAGGTTTTAAACTCCAACAACCTCAGTTGCTTTGCATTCGTGAGATCGATTGAAGAAGAGGACAAGCACGTGCTGTGTGTTAACAACCTTTCGAAGTCGGCTCAACCCCTCTCATTGGACCTTTCCAAATATATTGGCAAGGTGCCCTACGAGCTTCTAGGTCGTGTTCCTTTCCCGATGGTGGAGATCAGTCGTTATGCTTTTACCCTACCGCCTTACGGAGTATTTTGGTTCGATTTGGCGACTGAGTAGAACTAGCCAACCTTGTTGGGGGTATGAGGATGAACGAGAGTGATAAGGCAGAAACTGACGGCCAACTCACTTCTCTGGGAGAGTTCTTAGGATCGGCTGACGGCGCTGTACCTTTTGGAGAGATCGAGCGATTTGTGAAAGGATCTCGTTGGTATCTTGGATCTCAAAGTGCCAAATTGGACTATTTGGTCTGTACAAAAAAAGGTGACGAGAAAGTCCCACCTTTTTTGTTGCGTGTTATGGCAAAAGACGAGAGTGGAGAGTTCTGGAACCTTCCGGTAATGGTGTCTTTGGAACCTATGAACGCACTGACTGTCGTCGAGGTATCAAGACCCGATGGTCGGTCGTGGTTTCTTTACGATGCGTGTTCTAATTTGGTTGGACAAAAAGCGTTACTTGGAGATCTAGCGATACCTCGAAAAGATGTGAGGTTTTCTTCAAAGAGCTTTGAACAGTCCAATACCTCATTTATCTATGGTGATCTTTATGTCAAACTCTATAGGCGGCTAGTCGCCCACAAAAATCGAGAAGTTAAAGTGTTGGAAGCTCTTTTAGGGGTCTTAGAAGGTGAAGTTCCACGAGTGATTGGGGCAGGCGAGCTTTGTGGATATAGTTCGCACTTGGTCTTAGAGTCACTAGATGGTAGCAGAGATCTTTATGGCGTGGTAAAAGATCTGCTAATTCGGGGTGAGACTGAAAAGGTCAAGGGGTACTTATCGAACTTAGGCGCTACACTTTTTAGGTTACATAAGGCGCTTAGAGGGGTGTTCGGAACTGGTTCTCTAAGTACCAATCAACTATATGCCCACTCTTGTGATAGAGTAAGAGAGCGTATCACGTTGTTGAAGACCACGCCGGCTAGTTCTATGTATGACACAAATCAGCTGGATCGGGTCTTTGAGCGTCTCTCTGAGCTGACCAAAGCATCCCAACTTGGAGTGAACTTAAGTGCGACTGAAGGAGAAGGCAATACCAGATGCCAGATTCAAGTAATCCATGGAGACCTGCACCTTGGTCAGATACTGTTGTATAAGGATCGTCAAGTTGTGATCGACTTTGAAGGTGAGGTGCTTGGAGAGACGGGACAGTGGTTTGGGCGTCCGGAGTATGACCTCGCAGGTATTGCAAGATCCATTCACTATGCCAGCTTCGAAAGCGGATATCTGTCTAAAAAGGGGAGTCGGGTGTCTGAGCTAGAGGAGGCATTTGTTGAGGCATACACGACTCATCTTGCAGATAGTCTCGACTCAGCTGAGACAGTATTTGACCGAAAGATTTATGAGCTCCTGAAGATCGAAAAGGCCGTCTATGAGTTGGAGTACGAAGTCAGGGCGCAACGGGGTCTAGTCGCGATTCCGGCTAGTTTCCTGTTTGATGGTGGAGGTGAACAAAGCGATGAACGAACTTAGATATGCCTCGGATCTGGATCTTTACTTGTTTGGTGAAGGTCGGCATCAGATGGGTTGGGAGTTTCTTGGCGCGCACTTTGGAGAGTTTCAAGGAGAGTCAGCGGTTCACTTTGGCGTGTGGGCACCTGCGGCGCGCTCTGTGTCTGTCATTGGGGACTTTAATGGATGGGACTATAGATATGGATATATGTCGCCCCAAGGAAGCTCGGGGGTTTGGGAGTACGTATCTAAGCAATGCCGGCCTGGTGATGTATATAAGTTTTCGATAGAGACAGCTTCAGGTGATCGAATCGAGAAAGCTGACCCATACGCACTATGGACTGAGGCTCCGCCAAAGACGGGATCGCGAGTAATTGATACTTTAGAGTTTCAGTGGACGGATCACGACTGGATGCAGAACCGGCCGGGATGGATTGGTGATTCGCCAGTTTCAATCTATGAAGTACACCTTGGATCTTTCATGCACGGTCGGAACGAACAGAGTTACCTTTACGCGGTTGATGAACTTGTTCGATACGTCAAGGAGCTTGGTTTTACTCACGTAGAACTGATGCCGATAAACGAACATCCATTTGGAGGATCTTGGGGATATCAAGGAACATCGTATTTTTCCCCCTCTGCTAGGTGGGGGACGCCTCCGGAGTTTGCGAATTTGGTCAACGCTTTCCACAACGAAGGCATCGGGGTAATTTTGGATTGGGTTCCAGGACACTTTGCCACCGATGCTCATGGGCTCTTCAGATTTGACGGTTCCGCGCTCTATGAGCATCTCGATGAGATCCAAGGCATCCATCCAGACTGGGGATCTGCGATCTTCAACTTCGAGCGCAAGGAGGTAAGAAGTTTTCTTCTATCCTCGGCGCATTTTTGGATCAGTAGGTATCATATAGACGCCCTTAGAGTCGATGCTGTTGCCTCAATGATATATCTGGATTATTCAAGATCCAACTGGATCCCTAACACCTATGGAGGAAGGGAGAACCTAGGTGCCATCTCATTGCTGCAGGAAGTCAACACCATGGTTCCACTACTTTCTAAAGGAGCTGCCACCTTTGCAGAGGAGTCTACCGCGTTCCCGAAGGTGACTCAAAGTGTTGACATCGGAGGTTTGGGTTTTGGATTTAAGTGGAATATGGGATGGATGCACGATACCTTAGAGTATTTTTCCTTTGATCCGATTTACCGCAAGTACCATCATGACCTGATAACCTTTGGCCTCCTGTACGCGTTTTCAGAGAACTTTGTCCTTCCACTCTCTCACGACGAGGTTGTTCACCAAAAAGGCTCTCTATATGCCAAGATGTTTGGTGACGAGTGGCAGCGATTTGCCCACCTCAGATCTCTGTACGCGTGGATGTGGGCATATCCTGGTAAGAAGCTGTTGTTTATGGGATCAGAGTCCGGACAACAGTATGAATGGCGCGATGAGGTACGACCTGATCTAGGTTCTTCAGAGTTGGGGCAAAAGTTAAAGAGACTTGTATCAGATCTTAATCTATTGTATCGAGATACACCTCAGTTATATCTGGGAGATCATAGACCAGATGGTTTTTCATGGGCTATTGTTGACGACCGAGACTCGAACACGTTTGCATTTTCGAGGAAAGTTCCCCACTTCGACGCCGTACTCCTATGTGTAGCTAACTTTTCTCTTGCTGACCGATACGACTACGAGGTTCCGGTTGAAAGAGTAGGTACGTGGACTGAGGTGTTAAACACGGACTCAGAGTACTACGGAGGCTCAGGAAAGGGAAACTTCGGCTCTGTCAAAACGTCGGTAGCTGCACCGTCTGTAATATATGGGGGAAAACTAGTTCTTCCTGTAACCTTGCCGGCGCTCAGCGTCGTTTATCTTTTGTCTCCATCGACTGAAGAGTGAAGTACTAGCGGTTAGTAAAATCAACGCGACGAGCCTCGAGCTTCTTGGACAATTGGTTGTTTGGGAAACTCTGATACTGTTGTGTTAAATGGCATCGAATTGCTGGCATGGACTTGCATGGGATGCTTAATCTCTCAAACCCTGGCCAAGCTTGTGGTTTAGACCAAGGCGACAGAGGTTTGTCTGAGGGCTATTGTAATGAGTGAGCCTCGTGTAAACCAAAGGACGTCGGTCACCTATGGCGACTCGTACCAGGCATCTATTGAGATGCTCCAATGGATACTCGCGTTTTAAATTAAAGCTTGCGAACTCTTTACTCATCATTCCCGTACTGTTGGATTCCTAGGTTACCGAGCAGGCGACAACTTTCCTGACAGCTAGGACTCACCGGTTGCCGTTTTGTACCAATAGGCTAATGACCAGCATATATAGCACATGTGAGTTACTATAATGAAGTAGAAACTATCATTACACGAGATGAGGTGGCAACGATGGCTACGGTAGAAGAGAGAATACGGACATACATAGCTTCATCATCTGACGCTGCATTCCTTACCAATGAGTTTGCTAAGTTCGGAAGCCGATCTGCCGTTGCCAGCGTACTTCGAAAACTAGTAAAGGATAAGACCCTCTACCGTGCGGGATATGGAGTTTACACTCCGTCTAGAGTTCTTACTGGAGAGCGTTATGCAGGATACAAGATTCAGAAGTTTGATAACTCGGCTGTGGCTGCATCTTTTCTAAGAAAGATGGGTGTAGACCCACAACCTGGACTGTTAGTTAGGGAGTACAACGAAGGACGATCTACTCAAGTACCTCCTTTCGCAATGATCGATGTGGGAAAGAGTCGTATCCGACGCAAGCTTTTCAACGGGGGAGTGCGGTATGAGAGGTCTTAGCGAACAACAACTCACCGACATAGACGTTCTCCGTAGCCAATCCGTTTCTTTACAGCCTCTTGAACCTTCGATACTAGAAAAAGAGGTCATGGTTAAAGACGTGGTTCTTGAAGTGGCAAAAGTCGGCCGTGATCAAGGTTTTGAACTTATATTCTCGGGCGGAACGTCATTGTCGCAGGGTTGGGGGAAGATC
>JAJYFP010000026.1 GCA_021790855.1 Actinomycetes bacterium | reverse complement strand
CGCTTTTACTTCTTCAGGTGCTTCGGTGCAGTTCAAAAGAGAGATTTTACCCGACTAAGATCTCCTTTATAACTCAGAGACAAGATGTCACCGAGGCGTTCAGAACCATCTTGAAGAGATCTTCCCAGGACTGGGAGATCGTGTCGGTAAGTGAGAGATGGTTCGATTTACCGGAGAAGAGGAACCTGTGCTAACCGACAAGATGGAGGAGTTTGAAGAGGAGTATCAGAGGGTCGTAGAGGAACTTTCCGACCCTAACGTGTTCTCTGATCAAAAAAGGGCGCGTGAGTTATCGAGGCGACATAAAGAGCTTGACTCCATCGTCGAGGGTTTTAGATCTCTAAAGATTTTAATCGATGACCTAGAGTTAGCTAAGACTATGTACCAAGAGGCTTCAGGTTCTGACCGAGAGTTTTTGCGCGACGAAATTGACGTGCTCGAAGTTAAGGCCAGAGAGGCCGAGGACAGCTTGGAACTCCTGTTGCTGCCTAAAGATCCGAACGATGGGCGCAACGTCATAGTTGAGATACGCGGTGCTGAAGGCGGCGAAGAGGCCAATCTATTTGCAAAAGATCTCTCAGAGATGTACCTTCGCTACGCCGACAAGCGCGGCTGGAAGGTAGAGGTACTGTCCGAAGACCCCTCAGACATGGGAGGCTTTAACTCTGTTACCTTGTTGGTCAAAGGAGAGGATGCATGGCGTAGACTCAAACATGAAGGTGGTCCACACAGAGTTCAAAGAGTTCCTGTTACTGAGTCTCAAGGACGCGTGCATACATCATCAGCAACGGTCTCTGTTTTGCCGGAAGCCGATGAGGTTGAGGTGGACATAGATCCAAGCGATCTAAAGGTTGATGTGTATCGTTCCACAGGTCCTGGGGGCCAGTCAGTGAATACTACAGACTCAGCTGTGCGAATTACTCATGTGCCGACTGGACTTGTCGTGGCTATGCAAGACGAGAAGAGCCAGATACAAAATCGTGCCAAGGCTTTGCAGGTCCTGAGAGCCCGTCTGCTGAAGATGGAACAAGATAGAGTTAGCGAAGAAGCCTCGATGGCGAGACGCTCACAGATCGGCGGCGGCGGTCGTTCGGAGAAGATACGTACCTACAACTACAAAGAAAATAGAGTTACAGATCACCGAATAAAACTAACACTGTACAAGTTGGATCAGGTTCTTCTTGGGGAACTAGACGAGATCGTTGACGCGCTACTGCTCGATGAAAGAACGCGAGAACTAGATGAAGCTCGGTCGCTACAGTAAAGAGCCTTGGCAAGATACCGGTCTGCTCTTGAGGGGAGCCAAGTTCTCTGCCTCGGAAAGAACTTGGATTTTAGATGAACTTGAGTCTCGTATCCTTGAAGGCAATTTACCTAAAGAGGAGTCTCAGCGATGGATCGAGGATCTTTGTGACCGCGCCGCCAAGGGTGAGCCTCTCCAGTATCTACTAGGACGTTGGGGATTCAGAGCCTTGGAGCTTATCGTTGATCCTCGGGTGCTGATACCTAGGCCGGAGACTGAACTGATTGTCGACGTTATCGGCGAGATTCTTTCAAAGAATAGTGTCCAACGGTCTTCGACCGAGGATGAAGTTATAGTTGTCGAAGTCGGAGTTGGGAGTGGTGCTATTGCCCTTTCCGTAGCTTCAGAGTTTGACTTTGTAAAGGTATATGGAACTGAGGTTTCATCAGAGGCACTTGAGGTTGCTGCTGCCAATCTAAGAAAGATATCCCGAGATCTTGATGAAAGTCTATTGAATCATGTGGAGTTTTTGTTGGGATCCTTCTTCGATCCCTTGCCAACTTTCTTACGTGACCGAGTAGGTGTAGTCGTTAGCAACCCGCCATATCTTTCGGAGGAGCTGTATAGATGTGCACCTGAAACCGTTCGAAACTATGAACCGAAGATTGCTCTCACGCCCGGCCAAAGTGGTTTAGAGGCGATCGAAGTCATTGTGAGAGAGTCGACGAGGTGGCTCGTCCCAGGTGGAGCTTTAGTAGTTGAGATCTCGCCGGAACAGGAGCAGGCGACGCGGTCTCTATTTGACAAGTGGGGGTTTTTAGAGGTCGATGTTCTCTTAGACTTGGCGGGACGGCAACGATTTGTAAAGGGAGTAAGACACGGTGTTCGGTTCCACCCAAACTGTTAGCATCTTTGATGCTCTTACAGATACTGAAAAGGTCTTTAGAGACGAAGCTGTCGCTGTCTCTGAAGTCGCGGAAAAAGTCAAGCTCGGCTATGTGGTGTTGTTGCCAACTGACACGGTGTACGGCGTAGCATGCTCAGCAGAGAACCCCTCTTCGATTGAGGATGTATTTGTGTTAAAGCGTCGCGAGAGTACTAAGACCTTACCGGTTCTAGTCTCGGGATTAGAGATGGCGGATCACTACTTTGGTCCACTTTCCCTAGACGAACGATTTCGACTTGAGGCGTTAGCATCTCAGCTCTGGCCCGGTGCGCTAACGGTCGTAGTGTCAAGTCCCAGGACTCTGCCAAGAGGAGTTCAACGAGTTGACGGCTCGGTAGCACTTCGGTCTCCTGGCGATAGTTTTTCGAGTTTAGTGGTTAGAGACGTTCCACTTGCTTGTACCTCGGCTAATCGGAGCGGAGGTACTCCAGTGACCAACTTTATTCAGGCGAAAGCCCTCTTGAAAGAGAGCTTGCTCAAGGATCTATCGATGTCGATTCAAACTTTGGTAGTCGGTGACGAAAGACCCATGGCGGAAAAGGCGTCTACGCTCGTTGATATAAGAACTACGGTTCCCCAGATCTTACGCGAAGGTCCGATCTCCTATGAGGAGATCTCAAAGGTGCTATCTGCCTGAGATGGACGCTGTGCTCAAAGACTGATGTGAGTGACTTAGACAGCATGTCTTTTGCTGTGGAGCGATGAAGTGGGAGCTTCCTTGGAGGTTGCAGTGGCGCTAGTGGACTTACCTGAGTCGATAGGTATGGAATCTTTGAAATACAGGATATGCGAAGACCCATCGACTTCTCGGTTGGCTAGGATTGTTACCTAGCGTCAAGGAGGTCATTATGTCTGAGTATTCGTTAGTCGGAAGTCACCTAAGAGATGTTGATCCAGAGTTGGGGCATCTGATAGACGAAGAGATGGAAAGGCAGAGTACCTCTTTACAACTGATAGCTTCTGAGAACTTCACTTCTCTAGCGGTCATGGAGGCCACGGCTTCTGTTTTGACCAACAAGTACTCAGAAGGATATCCCGGAAAGAGATACTATGGAGGTAACTCAACTGTCGATAAGGTCGAGACGCTCGCTATAGATAGGCTGAAATCTCTCTTCAAAGCTCCACATGCTAACGTTCAACCCCACAGTGGAGCCAACGCTAACGCTGCCGTATACTTTGCACTATTAAAACCGGGAGAGACCGTCCTGGCTATGCGCCTTGATCAAGGAGGTCACCTAACCCATGGGTCACCTGTTAACTTTTCGGGTCAGCTTTACAACTTTGTCGGTTATGGCGTAACTCCAAAGGGTCCAGGAGGCGAAGTTATTGACCTTGATAACCTCCACGCTCTCGCAAGGGAACATCAGCCGAAGATGATTGTCGTTGGTGCTACCGCATACTCACGTGTAATAGAGATAGATCGAGTTAGAGATATCGCAGATGAAGTGGGATCATTAGTCATGTTTGATGCAGCTCATGTCGCAGGCTTGATCGCTGCAGGAATCTACCCAAATCCACTCTTCAAAAAAGACGGTTCAAAGGGTGCTGACGTTGTTACGTTTACTACACATAAGACTCTTCGAGGTCCTCGAGGCGGTGCTATTGTTTCTCATGATGAGTACGGTGCGGCTATCGACAAGGCTCTCTTTCCCGGATTTCAAGGCGGCCCACTCGAAAATACTATAGCGGCAAAAGCAGTAGCATTTCTAGAGGCTCTGACTCCTGAATTCAGGTCTTATCAGGAAAAGGTAGTTGAAAATGCAAAGGCATTCGCTAAGGAGCTAGAGACCCGGGGCTTTAGGGTTGTCTCAGGCGGCACAGATACCCATCTTATCCTTGTTGATCTGCAGAGCTTTGATATCGACCTTTCAGGGAAACAGGCGCAAGAGGTACTCGATCGTGCCGGTATAACCTGTAATCGCAATCAAATTCCAGGTGATCCACGCTCTCCTTTTGTTACCTCTGGACTGCGATTCGGTACTGCTGCTATGACTACCGCAAAGATGGGAGTCAAAGAGATGTCGATAGTGGCTGAGTATATTGCCGCTGCTTTGCAAAAGAGAGAGGATGAGGGAGAGATTAAGCGAATTCGGGAAGAGGTTAGATCTTTGTGTCTCACGTTCCCACCACCATTTTTAGCTAAGTAATAGGAGAGGTAGCTCTTTGGATTACGTGGCGATAATAGTGGTTGCTGCGGTCGTCACTTATCTTGGTACATTCCTAGTCAGGAAACTTTCGCCGGTACTTGGATTTGTCGTGAAACCAGGCGGTCGCATGATTCACACGCGGGCAACTCCTACATTAGGGGGAGTCGCCATGTTTGGAGGCTTCATCGTCGCTCTAGCGGTCGCCCAGTTCTTTGGAGTATTTCGCCCTGTGTTTTCGAGTTCTTCGGAGCCGATAGGTGTAGCTTTAGGTGGACTTGTGATCGTGGTCGTTGGAGCTTTAGACGATATCTTCGACGTATCTGCACCTGCTAAGTTGGCTGGACAGATCCTTTCTTCTTCAGTGCTTTGGATCTTTGGGGTCACAATGTTTTGGTTTAAGCTTCCTTTCGCAGGCGTGGTGGTCCTCTCTGCCTCAATAACACCTCTGTTGACCGCCTTTTGGGTAGTAGCTATGGAGAACGCTGTGAATCTGATCGATGGACTAGATGGATTGGCTGCTGGAATCGTTGCTATTGCGTCACTGGCTTTTGGAGTCTACTCCTTGAAGCTTGAGTCGTTAGGGCAACTTCCCACAACTTCACTTGGTCCACTAGTCGCCTTTGCTACCTTTGGTATTTGTATAGGATTTCTACCTCATAACGTCCATCAAGCCAAGGTATTTATGGGAGATACCGGCGCAATGTTTCTAGGTCTTCTAATGGCTGCCTCCACTTCGGTAGTTGGTGGAAGAACGTCGAACGTTGCTGATCAGACGTTCTTTTTCTTCGCGCCTTTGGCGATTCCATTCGTAATTCTTGGCGTACCCATGGTGGACATGGCGTTCGCTGTCGTAAGAAGAACTGCTCGTAGAACCAGTGTCTCGTCTCCGGATAAAGAGCACCTCCACCATCGCCTTATGCAGATGGGACACGGTCACGGAAGATCTGTCGTGATCCTTTGGGCTTGGACCTCGGTTTTAGCGCTAGTTGCACTTACTCCAACCTTTATTAGCGAGACCAAGGCGATCGTCCCAGTCGTGATTGTATTGGTGGCCGTGATCCTTTGGGTAATGTTTCATCCCGGCTCCAAGGAGCGGGGAAAACATGCGAGAGCTGGGCTTTCCCAAAGGTTCCATCTTAAAGCGCAAAGCGGGAACGACACTAAAGAAGGATCAAACTCTGACGTGAGTGACTTTGTCTCTAACGACGTACTAACAGAAGTCGATCATAGCGAGTCTTCTGACGAGAATGTGTTACCTAACAACTAAAGGGCGAACGATGTGGATGAAGTGAGAGAGTTCAGGGGCGTTAGCTCTGTGGTAGTTAATTTTTACAAGTAATCTTCCTAGTTTGTCAGATCCGGTCACATCGCATATATTGTGGCTAGGTATAGTTTCGATGGTGGTGTCTTCTTGTCTCGTTTTCTGCTTAGTATTTTTCGGCAGCTTAAAAGCCCTTTGGAGGTTCCCGAGGGCGGATCGACTGCACCGGTTACAGATGCTCTCGCCGTTGTGGTTGAGCAGGTCGGTGTAGTAGTTCTTATGGCGTTAGTAGGGTGGTTGTTGACGGCGACCTTTGGAAACATATGGTACTTTGTAGGTGCTGTGCTCTTTGGTGCTGTGGGCTCAGTGCTTAGGTCTTACTATAGAAGTCGCCTTGAGTTGGACGAAGCGATGGTGTTGTGGAGTGCGGATAGAAAGCAGCGGGGCGACGACGGCATGGGTGAAGGTTTTAGTGGGCTACTCGAAGGCGCAGCCACCTCTGACATCGACGTTCTAGACGAATAGTCAAAATGATGCCTTTACAACTTGCGCTAACTATAAGTTTAGTGATAGTTTATGACCTGGTTTTGCAACCTCAAAGGTTGACTAGCCATCGATCGCTCGCTTTAGAAGGGTGTGCCAGTGCCTGGTGATTTAAGTACTGACAGTGGTAACGATATAGAACTCATTCTTGGTAAAAAGCTTATCATGTACTCGCTCTTAGCATCGATTGTGGTTGTGGCTATTGCATTTGTGATATATGGCGAACATGGCTTATACTCTGCGGCTTACGGGTGTTTATTAGTAGTAATTAATTTCGCAATTGCAACAAAACTTCTTGCAGCAGGCGCTAGGATTTCTCCGGTTGCTTTGATGGCTGCGGCTATTGCAAGCTTGTTTGTGGATTTGATACTACTTACGGTGGGCACTTTGCCCGTCGCCAAGGCTGACTGGATGAACTTGAAGGTTTACGGAGGAGCGCTAATTATCACGCATCTAACTGCGGTTGCTTTGATGGCCCGTGGTGTAACTGGGAAGCTGGCTTACGCCGGCCTAAGACCACCTAAGAGGAGTATTTAGGCGTGTTTTTACTGGGTAGTATCAACTTTCCTCCGATCGGGGAACTCCTAAACTGGAAGTCAATACTTTTTGGTGGCTCTGCTCTAGCGCTAAACAAGATTGGACTCATAACAATAGCGGCAGCCGTAGTTACGATCGTTATGTTTGGGTTAGCTGGCCGAGGTGCAAAGCTAGTTCCAACTGGCCTTCAAAATGTCGTTGAATACTCGGTTGAATTTGTTACGAACTTAATTGTCTTAGATGCAATGGGTCCAGAGGGTATAACATGGGTTCCCTGGCTAGTTGGTATGTTCTTTTTTATCTTATTTAGTAATCTCTTTGAAGTTATCCCCTTTATTCAGATGCCGGCTACGGCAAGGACGAGTGTAACGATCCCGTTAGCGTTAATCTCTTACATTACATTTGTAGCGGTAGGAATCAAAAAGCAAGGTTTTGGGAAGTATCTAAAGGGAGCGCTTATTCCTAAAGGTGTTCCTTTGCCACTTTTACCTCTACTTATCCCTCTGGAGTTTCTCTCTACGTTTATCGTAAGGCCATTCGCGTTAGCCATCCGTCTCTTTGGGAACATGTTGGCAGGCCACCTTTTACTGGTGACCTTTGCTATTTTGTCAGAGGCTTTATTTGTGAAAAGTCTACTGTTGATTGCGCTCCCACTGCCGTTTGCAATGTTGGTCGTCGTTACCGGGTATGAGATATTCGTGAGCGCACTTCAAGCCTTTATCTTTACAACTCTTACTGCAGTTTATATAGGGGAGGCGATGGCAGGCGATCACTAGTTTCATATGTGTAGACTCGGCCTGGGTATCCTTAGGCGGAGCGAGATGTAGTGTTTAGGGAGCTTTCCCAACATAGTATCGTAAGTAATCTCCGACCATAACCCGAAGCGGTTAGGGTCGAAGGAGTATAAGTCGAGAGATCAAATCGGTCTCTTCTAGCAACCAGCAGGAGGAAACTGGGTGTTTCATTCAATGCTTGCGGTTACGATCGCAGCGGTATCGAACGTGAACCTTAGGATAGGTTTAGCTGAGCTTGGTTCAGGTTTAGCGTACGGACTTGCGGCCTTAGGGCCTGGTATCGGTATCGGAATAATCTTTGGTCAAGCTGTCTCTGCCATAGCTAGACAACCGGAGATGACCGGTCCCGTACGTGGTCTTGCTTTCGTAGGCTTTGCGTTAGCTGAAGCGTTGGCCCTTATCGGTTTTGTCGTATTTATTCTTTTGAAGTACACGGGCTGATGCACATATATATATTTGGGGCAAACCAAGCCTTCAACCCAATTCTCCCAGCTACGGGAGAGATCATCTGGTCTGTCATATCGTTTGTAGTTCTTTTGGCACTGTTGGCAAAGTTCGCTTTCCCACCTGTGAAAAAGATTATGACAGATCGCACTGCGAAGATCAGAAGCGATATTGAAGCTGCCGAGATGGCTCGCTTAGAGGCTGAGAGGGTGCTCGCTGAGTACAGGAGCCAACTAGAAGAGGGTCGTAAAGAGGCGAATCGTCTCGTTGACGAGGCGAGGAAGACAG
>JAJYFP010000025.1 GCA_021790855.1 Actinomycetes bacterium | reverse complement strand
ATCGAAGACGGCGAGAGCAAGGATGAGTAGCCTATAAAGTAAATGGTACGAAAGATAATCAAGTATCAGGTAGTGTATGTAGTGACGGTAGCTTATGGTTCGAATTTAACGTTATCTCTTCGAGGTGGTCCTAGATGTCAGAGTGGATGAGTACGAAAGAAGCGGCTGAAGAGCTTGGAGTAACCGTGAGGACTCTGTATCGCCTTATAGATGAAGGACGAATTGGTGCATATCAGATAGGCAGAGTTATTCGTATAAAAAGTGTAGATGTTGGCAGTTACCTCGAGTCGGTTCGTATAACTCCAGGACAGCTGAAACACCTCTATGAACAAGGTGGATCAGTAGACATCCAAGAGGACGAACTACTCTAAAACCATGAGTTTTATAGATCCGACCTGTGGTGTAGCTATGAAGATTGGCTCTTTGGGGTTGTGAGGAGATACCACTATGAGGTCAGCTCCAGTTCCAAGGAATCGACCTTGAACGGCAGTGTTTTGGAATCTGAACTCAACCTTTAAAGTAGAGCCACGCCGAACGGCTGAGTCCAAGAAGGCTACCATAGATAGCTTGGGTCTGAGCAAGCCCGGCGTTCGTTGCGAGTCGGTCGAGCTGCCTTTGAGTATAGGTGAGACAGCTACAACGGTTGCCTTTGGGAGAATGGACTCGACGCCATCTAAAGTCGTATACTTCACAAAGTCCTTTCCCACTACGGTGAAATGGCCTTCGGTGGTATTGGATCTGTGATCTGTAACCCTGGCGGCACGCCCCATTCGGCACAGATCTGATATGAGTTGATCAAAGGTCAGTGTATCGAGAGCTAGATTTCCTTGTTTTACTGCATCAAAGTGCTCAAAGAGACGGTGACGACTTTCGAGTTCGGTGTTTAACCTCTCTAGCTCCATTTCGGTTATGAAATCTTTGTCATTACCCTCATCTTTCACTCTAGTTTGTTCGACATTAATCACAAATCATATGAACTAAATTTCTTTAGTACGATTTTGAGTAGAAGTTCTACACTTAATGTCCTGTATCGTAGAAGACTGAAGGAGATGCTGAGAAGAGTTGAAAGTCTACAGTCGCCGAGTCCGGGGCGAAAAGAACGGTGCCACTTGACCGATAGGGTGAACTTGGTCGTACCTAGAAATCAGACGATGTTAGGTATTTTGGGGATGAACGATGAGCACTTGCGTGCAGTGGAAAGCGCGTTTCCGGAGGTGGCAATCACTGCTCGTGGGAACGAGATAGCGATTGTTGGAGTGGAAGCTACGTCGGTGGCCAAGCTGTTTGAAGAGTTGATCATGTTGGTGGAAAGCGGCGAACATATTGAGAAGTACAACCTAGCCAGAACCATCGATATGATAAAAGCCAATGAAATCCCTTCGGACATCGTGAATCTAGAGCTGCTCCGTTCAGCCAAGGGAAAAGCGGTGAAACCCAAGACCGCTGGTCAGAGACGTTACGTTGAAGCGATTGCGAAGAACGTCGTTACCTTTGGAATTGGTCCTGCAGGTACTGGAAAGTCCTATCTCGCTGTAGCTCTCGCTATCCAAGCGTTACAACAAAAAGCTGTGAACAGAATTATCCTTACACGACCGGCGGTCGAAGCGGGAGAACGTCTCGGGTTCTTACCGGGAGACCTCATGGCTAAGGTAGATCCCTATCTTCGCCCACTATACGATGCCCTTTATGATATCATCGAGCCTGAAGTTACTCAAAGACTTCTGGAACGTGGAACGATTGAGGTCGCGCCTTTGGCGTTTATGCGTGGCCGGACGTTGAACTCGAGCTTTATCATCTTAGATGAGGCACAAAATACTACACCAGAGCAGATGAAGATGTTCCTGACACGAATTGGCTTTGGGTCTAAGGTTGTTGTAACTGGCGACACAACCCAAATCGACGTACCAAACGGACGTTCAGGTCTAGTAGGTATAGAGAGCACTCTCTCCAACGTAGATGACCTAGTGTTCATACATCTGGGATCAAGAGACGTAGTTCGGCATCCGATCGTGTCTCGTATAGTAAATGCATACGATCGGGTTGAGTTCCAAGGAAGAGAGGACTCCAAGGAATGAAGTTGTTGCCGGAGGTCTTTGTCTCAGACGAACAAGGGATATACGAGTTAGACGTTATAAGGTGGCAAAAGCTTGCTCTAAGTGTGCTGGAAGCGGAACGCGTGGTTCCTCATGCAGAGCTGGCCGTTATGTTCGTCGAGGAGTCGGTAATCTCTGAGCTGAACGGACGGTTTATGGGTACGGCTGGCCCTACCGACGTTTTGTCCTTCCCGATAGCTGAAGATGAGGCAGACTCAGGCCGTATGCCAGACAACGGATCGAGTGGACCAGACTTTACCTCTCCTCTGGTCGATCACCCTAAGGTTCTCCTAGGCGACGTAGTGATCTGTGTTAGTGTTGCCGATCGTAACCGCTTGGAGCATGCTGGCGATAGAGGTCATCGAGGTACGCTTGATGATGAGATTGCACTTCTTTTGGTCCACGGCATACTACACCTTCGAGGTATGGATCACGAAGAAGACGTGGAGGCAGAGATGATGGAAAGCAAAGAAGACAACTATCTAAAGGCGTACTATTTTGATAGAGAGTTGCACAGTTAGTGGTGGCGAAACTGCCACTTGATGCTTGAATATGGAACCTCATTTACATCTTTTGACGACCACTATGTTTATCCTTGTAACTTCGAGTGGACGCTGGTCACTCTCTGATACTGTTATGATGCTCGTAGCTATTGCGTTGGTCGGCTTTGCAGCTTTTTTGGCCTATGCAGAGACAGCGCTAGTGAGGATGTCTAAGATCAGAGCACTTGCTCTCCAAGAGAAAGGCGTTCACGGATCCGAGAGACTTCTTTCTCTTATGGCGGATCCGACCAAGTTCTTGAATCCGGTACTTCTTCTCACGCTGATCTGCCAGTTGGTAGCTGCCACGATGGTAGGTGTGGTAGCAGCCGCTCGGTTTGGGGGCCTTGGAGTCTTGATCGGCACCATCTTTGAGGTAGTGGTAATCTTTATACTCGGTGAGGCTCTTCCAAAAAATATCTCCGTTCGAAATCCAGATAAGGCGGCGATTCGCAGCGCCAAAATCGTTGCCTTCTTAGTGCGGTTCCCTCCGGTTGCGGTAATATCTTCGATGGTTATTGGGTTAGCCAAACTTATCATCCCGGGAGAATTTGATCCTTATGGAGCGGTCAGTGAAGAAGAGTTACTTGCTATGGCAGACGCAGCTCTTGAGGGTGAGGTTATTGAAGACGAGGAACGCGAGCTCATCCACTCGGTGATCAACTTCGGTGATACAGTGGCCCGTGAGGTTATGGTTCCAAGGCCTGACGTTGTTTCGGCAGCGGTTACCCAGACGGTCTCAGAGGTTGTAGATCTTATCTTAGGGGCAGGAATATCTAGAGTTCCTGTATATTCAGGCTCACTCGATAACGTGACTGGCATCGTCTTCGCGAAAGATCTTTTGCGGGCTGAAAGAGATGGAGAGCGTGAGATGACGATGGAGGCCCTAGTGCGTCCAGCACACTTTGTCCCCGAGACCAAACCTGTAGCTGAACTATTGAGAGATATGCAAAGTGGCAAGTACCACATGGCAATAATCATCGATGAGTACGGATCGACGGTCGGCCTTGTGACCCTTGAAGACCTCTTAGAAGAGTTAGTGGGAGATATTACAGATGAGTACGACAGTGAGGTTCAAGAGGTTCTAGAGATCGTTCCCGGGGAGTGGGAGGTCTCAGGTTCCATGTCTGTGGATGACCTAGGTGAGCTTTTGGATGTCGATCTTCCTGAAGGGGACTGGGATACGGTCGGAGGAATGCTTCTTGGACTCCTAGGACACCTCCCAATTACCGGAGAAGAGGTCGAGACCTCTGGATTTTTATTTCGAGCCGACCAAGTAACCTCGCGTAGAGTTGAAAAGGTCCATGTGGCGCGAGCTGAAGCGACCTATGAGTCATCATGACACAGCGCTCAGCTTTCGTTGCTGTTTTAGGTAGACCAAACGTTGGAAAGTCCTCTTTAGTCAACCGTCTCTGTGGTCATAAGGTTTCAATTGTAGCTTCGTCTGCGAATACGACAAGACGTCAGGTTAGGGGTATAAGGACGGATCAAGAGACTCAGATCGTCTTTGTCGATACACCGGGGATTCATAAACCCAAAACTGAGTTAGGTCGGAGACTCAATACCCAAGCTGAAGGAGCTTTAGAAGACGTTGACATTCATCTGGTGGTTGTTGACGCGACAAAGTCAATCGGTCCTGGAGATACAAGGGTTTTGGAGATGACGCCAAGGACTGCATTCGTGGCTCTGAATAAGTGCGATATAGCATCAAAAGCGCAGATTGCACGGCAACTAGCCCACCTTAACGCCTTTGAAAAAGAGGAGTACTTTCCCGTCTCTTCTAAAACCGGTTACGGGATCGTTGATCTACTCGACGCGCTAAAGCAAAGATGTGTGGATCCGTATCTTTACTATCCACAAGAGATGTTCACAGATCAAGAAGAGTTCTTTACAATCTCAGAGACTGTGCGCGAACAGCTGCTCTTGGAGCTCAAAGAGGAACTTCCCCACTCGATAACCTGTCGGGTGGTCGAGTATGAACTTCCACGAATTCGGGTCGAGATCTTGGTCGAGAGAGCGTCTCAAAAACCGATCGTAATCGGCAAAGGTGGAAGTGTGCTAAAAAAGGTCGGAATCGCAGCAAGGCAGCTTCTTGGAGAGGGAGTCTATCTAGAGTTATTCGTAAAGGTCTCAAAGAACTGGCAGAAAGATGATCAGTTCTTAGATGAGATGGGTCTTTGAGAGAAGTCATTCGTATCTGGATGGAAGCAATGTTTATGCCTGGCTAAGTGGAGGTTGTCTGTGTCGATATTTGAGTTGTTCCAAGGAGTATTTAGTGGAAAGGGGAGTGGTCAATACCCTACGATAGAACCTTTTGAGTACCTTGAGACTCTAAGTTTTATCTCAGATGGACGTCCATTTATAAGGCTAGAACAAAAAACCAAAAAGACAGATAGGGTAACTCCTCTTCATCAGGAGGTTGGCTATATCCGTGTTCTTGAGGGGTCGGAGTTGGAGTTGGTGTTGGTACAGCCCACTGGAGTTGTTGAGGTAGCGAAAGGTATCTATAGCGAAGAAGATGCGAGCGCAACGATGGAGTTTAGATCTATTCAGGTGATAGCGACTCCTAGCGCTAAGCCTGTTGCTGAGACTCTGCGAACCTATCGACTCGCCTCAGAGACACTTACATTTGAGTTTCATATGGCTGCGGCCCAACAAGAGACGCAGTTCCACCTGCGTTCTGACCTTGTAAGAGAAGAGGCGTGAGTTTAGCCAAGGTACTAAAGTCAAAGAGATGACAGATGCGTCAAACTTACTTTCACAGATTGACTTCTCTCGAATTCCCAGACACGTGGGTTGTGTGATGGACGGTAATGGGAGATGGGCGAAGAGTAGGGGCCTCCCGAGGACCGAGGGCCACGCCGCGGGCGAAGAGGCTCTCTTCGATGCCGTTCTTGGTGCACTAGACCTTGGGATTGAGTGGCTCACGATGTACGCGTTTTCTACGGAGAACTGGAAACGGCCACCTGATGAGGTACGTTTTTTGATGGGATTCAATCGTGGTCTACTCAGGAGAAGAAGAGATGAACTAAATGATCTCGGGGTAAGGGTAAGATTCGCTGGTAGGAGAGATTGGCGAGTTCCGAGGTCAGTCGTTAGAGAGATGGATGAGTCCATTGAGCTTACTAAACATAACTCGAAACTGAACTTAACCATGGCCTTTAACTATGGTGGTCGTGCTGAGATCGTAGATGCCGTACGGGAGTGTGTAAGGGATGGCGTTAATCCAGAGAAGATCGACGAGAAGGCTATACGATCTCGTATGTATGTCCCGACGATGCCTGATCCGGACCTTATAGTTCGTACTTCTGGTGAGTATCGGATATCCAACTTCTTGCTTTGGCAGATGGCCTACTCTGAGCTAGTATTTCAAAAGGTGCTTTGGCCCGACTTTAGGCGGGAACACCTTTTCGAGGCTGTGTTAGAGTATCAAGGGCGAGACCGTCGCTACGGCGCTATATAGGCTTAAGTGAAGCGCAATAAAGGGTTGGTGAAGGCGTAATGACTACCTTGTATGTTCTGGGGTTTATATCGTTGTTTATCCTTTTGGTGGTTCTTGCAGTTGTCGGTGTGCATCAGTTGGTCGGCCCCGTAATACTCATTATGGTTCTTCCGTTTTTAATCTTTATCGGTGGTCGACGCAAGATGGTCAAGAGTCGATCAAAGTGAGTGAGTACAAGGACTCAATCTTGGTACTTAGAACTTACAAGTTAGGTGAGTCAGATCGTATTTTATCTTGCCTGTCAAAAGAGCATGGCAAGGTTAGAGTTGTTGCAAAGGGGGCTAGGAAACCTAAGGGTAAGTTTGGTGGCAGGATTGAACCCTTTACAGAGCTAAATGCCTCTTTGTGGAGAGGTCGTGGTGAACTTGATACCTTGCGACAAGTAGATGTTATCTCTTTGAATAGCTCTTTGCATGAGGATCTTGACAAGATGATGAAAGCGGCAACCGTCGTTGAGTTGGTCGACAAGGTTAGCTTTGACGGACAAGAGTTATCTGAGCTATACACCTTAGCCACCCGAGCGCTTCGTCTGCTCGCCCAAAAAGATAGTGCGAACTTTTTGGCAGTTTTTGCTCTACGACTCTTGGTTGTAGAGGGGCTGGCTCCACAGCTTGAGGGATGCAGAGTCTGTGGAGATCGAAAACTAACCTCCATCGAGGCTCGAAATGGATACGGTCTATGTGTTGTCCATGGAGTTTCTTCACCGGTTTCAACAGGTGTCATCGATATGATGCGTGCAGTTTTGGCGGGCAAAACAGCTTCTGTACTTAACTTGGAAATGATGGATGAGTCAGTGGAGTTTGAGGCGGTAGTGATCGAGTACCTTGAGAGCGTTCTTTCATTGAGGCTAGCTTCTATGCATTCCAACGACTCTTCACTGATGTTCTAAAGGTTTTCGACTCTAGCTTCGTATCCTTGAACCACAGTGGAGAAATTCTTTCCCGCATGGATAAGTTGAACTTAATCCCTATGTTTTGAGGCTTATTGGCTCTCTAAGCCCTATAGTTTGCAGCTATGGCAGTTTCAGACCTAATGGATAAAGTCGTAAGTTTATGTAAACGACGAGGTTTCATCTACCCATCGGCGGAGATATATGGAGGATTCCGCTCTACGTA
This sequence comes from Actinomycetes bacterium, assembly GCA_021790855.1. The sequence continues at coordinate 977 of JAJYFP010000025.1, read as the reverse complement.
CGACTACGGTCCTTTGGGTTCGATGATGCTTCGAAATGTAAGGGCAGCTTGGTGGAAAGACATTGTACAAAAACGTCGTGACGTAGTTCCTATCGATGCCTCGATTCTTTCTTCTCCGAAAATATGGGAAGCGTCAGGACATCTACAGAACTTTACGGATCCTCTGGTTGACTGTAGGAACTGTAAGGAGCGCTGGCGATCCGATCACATAGACGGTGTATGTCCAAGCTGCGGCTCTAGCGACCTTACTGAGGCTCGTGCCTTCAATATGATGTTTAAGACCTTTGTTGGGCCGGTCGAGGATGCAGCTTCCGTTGCGTACTTACGACCGGAGACGGCACAAGGAATGTTTGTGAACTATAAACTCGTTCAGCAGTCTCTTAGCTTAAAACCACCCTTTGGAATTGCTCAGATCGGAAAGTCCTTTCGTAACGAGATCACACCGGGTAACTTCGTCTTTCGAACTCGGGAGTTCGAACAGATGGAGATGGAATTCTTTGTACATCCAGTGGAAGCCGAGAAGTGGCATACCTACTGGTTCAACGAACGTTTCAACTGGTACTTAAACTTAGGAATACCAGAGTCGATGTTGAAGCTGCGACATCACGAGAAAGAAGAACTCTCCCACTACTCTGCTGGGACTGTGGATGTAGAGTTTTTGTTCCCTTGGGGTTGGGGAGAGTTGGAGGGAATAGCAAATCGAACCAACTACGACCTCAACGCTCATATGCAAGGTTCAGGGGAGGACCTTACCTTTTTCGATCAGAGTACCAATGAGAGGTATCTTCCCTATGCGATTGAGCCTGCAGCTGGGGTTACTAGGGCAATGATGGCGTTTTTGATAGCCGCTTACGACGAGGATGAGGTCGCTGGAGAACCACGTACTATTTTGCGTCTTCATCCAAGGCTTGCACCATATACCGTGAGCGTCCTTCCCCTTTCCAAGAAACCTGAACTTCAAGGAGTCGCAAATGAGA
>JAJYFP010000024.1:6757-8295 GCA_021790855.1 Actinomycetes bacterium | reverse complement strand
GCGATTAGCCCTCCTACCAAACCCATAGCCAACCAGACGATATCTTTTCGAAACGGCTTACGGAAGAAGGCTGCCAGAGCAGAAATTATTACGATTGCTGACGCTCCAATGGTTATCAGCCGATTTACGAACTCAACCATGGGGTGGAATGAGTCTGCCGCTACTAGATGGTTAGCCGTACAATCGGGCCATGTAGGACAACCTAAGCCGGACTGTGTGAGCCTTACTGCGCCTCCGGTTACTATAATTATTGCAAGAATAACCAGCGTGGCGAAGGATAGTCGCCTAAAGGTTGTGGGTGAAATTTTCCAATTTTTTAACCAACTTATCCACTTTTTTGTCACAAGACTAATCTAGTAGCGGTAATAGGTTCTTTTGAATCTGTTCTTAGAGTTCTATAAGGTTTGGGTCAAGATTCCCACTTGAAGAACTTAGCGGCGAGAGCCGGAGCCGCAACTGCCCATACAATTAGTACGATCCAGGCGGAAGTCGGTACTGCACCTCCAACACCAAGAGTATGGTAGAAGACCTGTGAAGTCGCTTGAGCCGGTAGGATCTTGGACAGGTCCGCTAGTGGAGCTGGTAAAGAGCTTATTGGAAAGAGCATCCCTCCTAGAAAAAGTAGAACCAAGTAGACCGCATTGGATATGCCGATCATCGCCTCAGATCGTAAGGTCCCAGCGAGGAGCAGCCCAATTCCTGAGAATGCAACGGTAGCAAGGATGGCTCCAACTATGAAATCGAAGTAGTTTCCAGCAGGATGCCATCCGAGCACTAAACCGAGCAGAAATAGGACCGACAGCTGTACGACCTCTACAACGAGGATTGCAGTGATCTTTGCGTATAGTAGACCGCTTTTCCCCAACGGAGTAACCCCAAGTCGTTTTAGAACGCCGTAGGTTCTGTCTACAGCCGTAGCGATGCCCTGAGACACCATTCCCGTCGCCATGACTGCGAGGGCCATGGTTCCTGGGACTAAGAAAACCGGTCTTGAGTGTACTCCCTTAGGTAATGGAAGAACTTTGATGGCGGTAAATCCCAAAAGGAAGATAACAGGAATCAAGATAGTAACTAGCAGCGACTCACCCTGGGTGAGAGATAACCGAATTTCGGATTTAGCCTGTGCAAGGTATGCCTTCAAAGTCATTTTCTCCTGTTTACGCTAATCACTGGAGACCTCCTGTTGTGTAGTTAGTGAAAGATATATATCTTCTAACGTTGTGCTTGCCGTTGATAGGTCGGTAAACTCCACTTTCTTGTCGGCTAAATAACGAGTTACCTGGGCAACTAGCTCTGAGCGAATGTCTCCTCTAATCATGTAGATGTCATTCCCAAAGGGTCGTTCTAGGTTAACATGAAGGTCCTTTTCGAAGTCAACTTGATCTATGGGAAAAGAAGAGCGAAAGGTGATCTGTGTCTCGGAGTGCTGCGCCTTGATCTCAGTTAGATCACCATATGCTATCGAGTGACCCTTCGCAATAATAAGTAGTCGGTCTCCTAGCTTTTCAGCCTCACCTAGCTCATGTGTGGTGAGTATA
>JAJYFP010000024.1:0-6747 GCA_021790855.1 Actinomycetes bacterium | reverse complement strand
CACCTTCGTCTCGAAGTTTTGCAATAAGGTTGCGCACTATAACTCGTCCTGCTGGATCCACACCAGATGTTGGCTCGTCTAGCAGTACTACTTCAGGACGTCCGACGACCGCTAGGGCTAGGAGAAGTCGTTGTTTTTCTCCGCCAGAGAGGCGTCGAAAGGAGACTCCTCTAATGTGATCGAGCTCAAGAGAGTGCTCAAGTTCTTTTGGATCTAACGGATTCTTGTAGTACCCTGCAAACAGTGCGATAGCCTGTGAGGGAGTCATTCTCGGATTTACACCTCCACCTTGCAGCATAACTCCAATCTTCTCCCCTAGTGCTCGCTGCTGTTTTTGAGGGTCAAGACCTAACACTCGAACAGTGCCTGAGGAAGGTTTTCGGAATCCCTCTAGTGACTCGATAGTGGACGACTTTCCAGCTCCGTTTGGTCCAAGTACAACCAAAATTTGGCCAGGATTAGCCTCAAAGCTGAGCCCCGATACAGCCTCTTTGGATCCGTATGAGATGTGTAGATCCGAAACCTCTATTACTGCCATGGTTTGACACTAGTCTCTAATGTTAATGATCGATATTAAATTACTTCGAGAGCAGCGGGAAGAGACCACTAAAAGACTCATGACCCGTGATTTGGACGTTACTTTGCTAGATAATGTTTTGGAGATCGACTCTAAGCTGCGGCGAACAATGACAGAACGTGACAGCCTAAGAGCCGAGATCAATCGAGTTTCGCGTGAGGTAGCAACTGCAAAACGCCAAGGAGACGATGCCAAAGCTGAGGAACTCATGTCCCTGTCAAAAGAGTTGGGTTCAAGGGCGACGGTTATTGAGAGAGAGACGGCGCAACTTGAAGATGAACGCAGGCAATACCTGTCGGTCATTCCCAATCTTCCCGATAGTCGAGTCCCAATTGGATCCTCAGAGGAACAGAACGTAGTCGAAAGAGTATGGTCTAAACGAACTGGAGAGATGCCGTTTGATGAGTTTGAACTTGAAGAGTTTCCTTCTTATCGCAGAGTTCCTCATTGGGAGATTAGTGAACAACTTGGAATCTTAGATCTTCCCAGGGCCGCAAAGATATCTGGCTCAATGTTTCCAATGTTTATAGGAAGCGGTGCGAGAGTTGTGCGAGCACTAACGTCCTTTGCTCTGGATGAACACGAAAATAGCTATCTAGAGGTTCGTCCACCAACGTTCGTCAGGCGAGAGACTATGGTGTCCACTGGACACCTACCCAAGTTTGAAGAAGACGCATATCATATGGAGGTCGACGATCTTTTTGCAATACCGACAGCAGAAGTACCCCTTACATCGATGTTTAAAGACGAAATTTTAGAGGAACGGGAGCTACCAGTACGCTTGACCGCAGTGACACCGTGTTTTCGGCGAGAAGCTGGTTCTGCTGGGAAAGATACGCGCGGGCTTCTGCGACTTCACGAGTTTGATAAGGTCGAGTTATTTTCTTGCTGTACGTACGAACAACGCGACGAGGTCTTTAATGATATCTTAGAGAGAGCGGAAAGTCTCTTACGAGCTTTAGGCCTAACGTATAGAGTGGTGCTTCTTTGTACTGGAGATCTTGGTATATCCTCTGCTAGGACTATAGATCTGGAGGTATACTCTCCTGGAGTAGATAGGTGGCTAGAGGTATCCTCGGTTTCATGGTTTTCTGACTATCAAGCTCGAAGAGCTAACTTACGTTATCGAAGAACACAAGACGGTCAAGTCACGCTTCTGAATACTGTCAATGGTTCCGCACTTGCGTGGCCACGCGTTTGGGCTGCAATTATGGAGACGGGAAGAGAAGAAGACGGGAGTGTGACTTTGCCACTGTGTCTGCACCCATATCTTGGGGGTCGTGGAAAAATTTCTTCTTCTGGGGTGTTAAGTTGACACTTGGGTTTAGACAGTATGAAGATTTTCCGCTAGGTTGGCAGTTGTGAATACATCTCAACTGATATTTTCGATAGCGCTCGGTGTAGTTACAGTTGTGGTGATTGGCTTTGCACTTTATGTTGTCTCTACAACGCTTTGGGGAGACAAGTGGATTCGGAGGTCAAAGTGAGTCCCTCATCGACTATGTACAAGGGGAAGACTGGGCAGTGGGCCTTTGTACTTCATAGAGTTACTGGCTTTTTGGTTTTCATGTTCATACTTCTTCATATTGTGGATGTATCGACACTCAATAGTCCGCATATCTACAACTCTATCCATAGGCTTTACGGAAACGTGTTTCTCAGGCTGTTCGAGGTTGGCCTATTGTTTGCGCTGCTCTATCATGCGCTAAATGGGCTGCGAGTAGTGATGATTGATTTCTTTCCTAAAGCAATTAAAAATGAGAAGGGCGTGTTCCTGTTTATGCTTTCTCTAGCGGTGATTATGACTCTAGTTGGTGCAGTATTTATATTGAAGCCGTTCGTTACTGGGAAGGTGTGAAGTGGCATCGACTATCAAGCGTGACTCGATAGAGAACGGATCTCAACGACGTTCACCGCGGCAGAACTTTGAGACTTGGTCGTGGTTGTTCATGAGAGTTTCGGGGATAGTTCTGTTCTTCTTAGCCTTAGTGCATTTTTTTATCATGCATATTATGCACGATGTGACAACTACGACAGTGGCCTTCGTTGCTGCTCGGTGGTCAAATCCTCTTTGGCGAGTTTTTGACTGGCTCCTATTGGCTCTTGGACTTCTCCATGGTACAAATGGACTGCGCTACATCATGGATGACTACGTGAGATCCCCTGTAAGGCGAATGATCGTGAAGGCTTCGGTGTATGGAGTATCGGGAGTACTATTTTTCATTGGAACCCTTACGATTGTCACCTTTAAATGAGACTATTGACTCTTTGACTACTGGTACCTCAACTTGAAACACTCTGGCAACTGGAGCATCGTCCGAGCACAGCGAAGTGGTTCTGCCGTAGTTTGAACCCGTACTTGTCCGAAAGAGTTTTATTTAGTGTCAAAAAGATCTCGTTTGGAACTTCGATGACCGAACCGCATCTATCGCACACGAGGTGTTGATGAGGGTCGTCACCTAGATGATAGACAGCCCGACCATGTCCCAAATGGACATGGTCCACCGCTCCAATCCTCTCTAGCGTTTCGAGGGTTCGATAGACGGTAGAAAGATGGATCTCAGGATAGCGCGAGGAGACCTTTGTTGCTATGTCGTCAGCGCTTTGGTGACTTGGTCCCTCCAGAAGCACTTCAAGTACTGCACGTCGCGCAACGGTGGCTTTGATTCCCCGTTGTCTAAGTTCTTGAATCTGTGCCTCTAAAGGGTTGTCCACACAAAGAGTCTACCGAGATGTCTCTAGACGGTAGCCGAGGCCCCTGACGGTCGTAATCACCGTAGGTTCAGAGGGATCCTTCTCGACCTTGGAACGGAGACGTTTAATGTGTACATCAAGTGTCTTAGTGTCCCCTGAGTAATATGGTCCCCACACCCGGTCGATGATCTGTTCGCGAGTCAAAACCCGTCCGGGATTAGAGATAAGAAACTCGAGAAGTTCGAACTCCTTTAGCGGAACTTTGACAACTTCTCCTCGAACCCGTACCTCATGTTTGGACGTATCGAGAACGATCTCGCCGACTTCGATACTCTCGTTCTCTATCTTTGCTTCGTAGTTGTCGCTCGGGGTTCTTCTCATCACAGCTCGAACCCTTGCAACTAGCTCTTTTAGTCGATACGGCTTTGATATATAGTCGTCTGCTCCGACCTCAAGGCCGACTACCGTATCGATCTCTGTAGCTTTTGCTGTAACCATTATGATTGGGACTTTGGACCTAGAGCGAATCTCTCTGCAGACATCTAACCCCGATTTTCGAGGAAGCATGACGTCCAACAGAATCACGTCTGGCCTAAACTCTTCGAACTTTCGTATCGCCTCTTCTCCATCGCGGGCTGCCTCTACAAGAAAACCTTCTCGTTTTAGGCCTAATGTAAGTGCTTCGATGAAAGACTCTTCATCTTCGGCGACTAGTACTATGGGCTGGGTTCTTGTCATCTCTCCTCATGCATCTTTGGTAGCCAGACTGTGAAGGTTGACCCCTTACCTTCTTCTGACTCTACTGTTATACGCCCCTCGTGGTTTTCTACCACGTGTCTTACTATAGAGAGTCCTAGACCGGTTCCACCCGTAATTCTTGAACGGTTTTGGTCAACTCGATAAAACCGTTCAAATATCCTCTCTAGGTCTCTTGGAGGAATGCCTATACCGTTATCTTTGACCGCAAGAGTCAGCCATTCAACGGAGTCTTCGACTTCAAGCTGAACTTGATCGTTCTGATCCGAGTACTTAACGGCGTTGTCAAGGAGATTATATATTGCAGAGATCATCTGGCGGGCGTCCATTGATATCTCGGGTATGTCTTTAGGTAAGACGATGTCTATCGAAACGTCTTTCAGTGATGCCGAGGTGGAGACTCGAGATACGGCCTCTTGGATAACTTGATCGATAAGCTGATTTTGTTTCTCGGTGGAGCCAGATGACTCTATTCTGGACAGATCTAATAGGTCTTCGACAATTCGTCCTAATCGGATGGCTTCTTTTTCTACCCTAGAAGAAAGTCTGGCTAAAACGTCGGGATCACTTTCGATAGACATAGTCTCAGCTAGTAACTGCATAGCCCCAATTGGGGTCTTGAGTTCGTGAGACACGTTAGCCACAAAGTCTCTCCTAACGTCGTCTAACTGTTTTTTTAGTGAAATGTCTTCCAACGTTGCCGTAAATCCAACCACTTTTTGATCCTCAATCATCGGCGTCGCCTTGGCTAGGAAACTTCTCTTGGGAGGTCCGAACAGGTCAAAGTTCTGATTCGTATAGTTTCCTTTTGCAGCCTCCTGTATCAGGCCCTGAAACTCCTTAGCAGCTAGAGCATCACCATAGGAGGTAGAGAACATCCTCTCCGCCTGATTATTGGTAAAGACGATCTCGCCGTTAGAGTCACATACAACCACTCCCAGATTCAACGAGTTCAGAGTCATCTCTAGGTACTTGACTTTGTTTACTGAAGGTTCTAAAGAACTAGGTCGTTGGTTCGAATCGTGAAGCATCTAGAACCCCTTCATCGCAACTTTAGATCTCATAGCTATCACTCTAAGAGGCTCGACTCGAATCCTGTCTTGATACTGAGTCCTTAGAGTCTTAAAAAGGATGGAAATAGCATGAAATAATATATAATGCAGTTAAGTAAATGAAATTCAAGGAGGAATACCGTGAGCAGGATGCTCTTAGATGTCAGCTTGTCCCCCAACCCGTCAGCCTTGCCTGGCGGATCGATACTACAGAGTCTCGCCAACGGAGTTGGGGGGTGGGCGTTGATTATTGCACTTGTGGGTCTTGTGATTGGTGCTGCGACCTGGGCGATCGGCGCTCACTCTCAGAACTATCAACAAAGTTATCTTGGAAGGCGCGCTGTATTGGCATCGGGTGCTGCCGCTCTGCTTATCGGAGGGGCGCCCGCCATAATAAACTTTTTCTTTCACCTTGGACTTGGCATCAACTGATGTTGACCTTTGAGATCGACTCCATCTTCTCAGGCGTAGCGACTTACTTTTTGAAGCTGTTACTTAGAACTCTTTCTTACTCCTTTGACAAAGGCCTTGAGTCGGTTTTTGTATGGATGATCGGAGCACTGGGAACTGAGGTAAGAACCTCTACCGTCTTTGATCCGACAGCGAGGTTTTTCATCTTGGAGTACGGTTACGTTCTCCAAGTGGCGAAAGCACTTGCACTACCCGCCCTGTTGGCTGGGTTAATCTTTGCTGTCGTTAGTGGTTCATTGACCGAGATGTTAAAGGTTGTTTTTTTAAAGGTACCTCTCGTGGCCATCATAGGCAGTGGTGGGGTAGCTCTCGTCGCACTTTTTAACGGTCTAGTGGAGTACATCTGCACTCCACTAGAGTCAAGTGCAACGACTTTTTCTCGCTTGCAACTCTATGCGACCGGGGTAGGCTCCACTAAGTCAATTCCAATCTTCATAGTTGCTCTACTATTTCTCCTGGGTGTGTTTGCAGAGTTGGCTCTGTGGCTCGAATTAATCCTGAGAAACGGCGCCCTTTATCTCGTGACCGCGACTCTTCCTTTAGCTAGTATTGGCGTCTTGTTTCCTTGGGGTAGAACCTGGCTGAGACGAACAGTTGAGGTAGTCGTTGCTCTTGAGATGGTGAAGTTCGTGGCGTTACTTGGTATCTGGCTTTCTCTTGGAGCGGTTGAACAAAGCACCATGGGAGGGAGATCCCAAGAGGTTGTGAGTACATTTTTGTCTGGCGTTGCCATGCTTATCGTGTCTGTTTTATCTCCCTACCTTGTTGTCCGACTGATACCGCTTGCTGATCTGCATCTAGCAGCATCAATCGAAGGGGGCGTGTCCGGATCTCTTAGGCGACTGAGTGGATCTATCGGAAACGTGATATCCGATGGTGGCAGAGAGGCGACCTATGATCCATGGCCAGACGTACCATTTTCCAACGAAGCCGTCGACTTACCTCCCTTTGAGGGGTCTCCACCTGTGTATGAGATGGTTAGCTCGGTGAAGTATTCACCGTTCGCTCGAGCCATGTATGGGCTGGACCCTGATGTTGAACCCACCGATGAACAGGTAGAGAATCTGATGAAAGAGTATGGCGTCGATACGAGCCAACGTGAAGTCGATACCGCTAATGTCGACATTGGTGAGCAAGAAGGAGGGATCTAGAGGGGAATTTGCTCTCTCGAGTGCAAAAAGTAGACCACTTTTGCTA
>JAJYFP010000023.1 GCA_021790855.1 Actinomycetes bacterium | reverse complement strand
GCTGACAAAGTCGAAGAGCTATCAGCTGAGGTGTATTGGAGTATCTGATTTCGTGCAAGGACAAGTTCGCCTACTAAGTCCATAAGGTTGTCGAGCAACGACACGTCCACTCGTACCGATGAGTCAGAGATGGAGTTCTTTACCTCGGAAGGAAGAGGCTTCGGCTCATTAGAGGGCGGACTCGCCATTGCCTCAGTGGGCTGTTCTTTTACTTTTGGAGTCGCAACCTCTTGGATATCACTATCTGAAGTACTCGTTTCGGATTCATCAGAAAAGACAAAAGCATTTGTCGACACGGACTTGGTTCGCACAGCTCTCTTTGGTCTACTTTTTGAAGTCGCCGCTCCATCCACTAGACGCTGCAGCTTAGCGATGAGTTCCAGGTGCTCTTCTGTTCCCTCGGTTCCCGTGCCCGAGACTTTGGTTAGGTATCCCCTTACAGCATCCACCATCTCTAGTAGCGCGTCGGTTTTCTCAGCATCTAAGGTGTAAGTCTCGTCCCTAATCTTCGAAAGTAGATTCTCACCCACATGAGCAACGGCCTCAAGTCGAGTAAAGCCTAGAAATCCGCAGGTACCCTTGATCGTATGGACGGTTCTAAATATCGACGAGATTCGTTCCTTGTCCGATGGATCGGTCTCAAGAGCAACTAGATCTTGATCTAGCCGATCCAAGTTCTCATTGGATTCAACCAGAAACTCCACAACCTCTTCCGGTAAATCAATTCGTTCTTGATCAGTATCTGCCATAACACAACTCTCTCGCTAGACGGTCATTGAAAGACATATTTTGTGTCGGCAATTTCGAAATTATCTAAAGCAATACCTAGTACAATAAGTCTTACAAACCTGTCTTTTGACAGCACATAATGGTTATTTAACCACTATGGGAGTGAATTTTATCTTTGTAAGAGCTACAGTGGTAGCATAAAGTGCCTTAGCGGGCGCAAGGAGGCGCAGTGTTAGTTCTAACCCGACGGGCTAATCAGTCAATCGTAATTGGGAAAGATATAGTCGTAACTATTTTAGACGTGCATCGTGACCAAGTAAGAATAGGAATAGAAGCCCCTCGAGAGGTGGATGTCCACCGCCAAGAAGTATTTAAGGCCTTGGAGAAAGCAAATCAAGAAGCCGCCGTCGACATTAGCGAACTAGATATCGAAGATAACGAAACGCCGTAATGTAGTTTACTTAGCTCCTTGAAGCATCTTTGAATGGAAGCGAAAGCTTGTAGTCCATAGATAACTCTGGGTTCCCTTGAGGAACCTGGAAGCCTAACATATTTTCTAGGTTAATGACCAAAGGTGCCGCAAGGTTCGCTCTCGGTAAATTATCCTTTTGATCCAAAGACGCAATAAGCAAGACGAGTACGTTAGCAGAGTCGTTTTCGAGACCTAGTAGACCTTGATGAAGGTCATCGATGTCTACTATATAGTCGTCGATGACGGCCGAAGGTTGCACAACTACAAAGACGGGATAGTCGGCATCGAGATTTTTTAGTGCAAGGTAGGGTCCAAACTCAACGCCCAAGGGTAAGAGTTGAAAGCTTCTAACGTCTGGATAACCCGGTATGCCAATTGGGAAGGAGAACACCAAATCTCGCGACCCTCTATCGTTATTTACTTCACTTTCTTCTCGCATAGTAGCGACGTTACGAGCTGTTAATTCAGCCACACTTCCTCCTGATGTCTATGTCGGACCTTTAGTTAGATATACTTTGCCAAAGTCGGTTGTACCGCTTGAGAGACGACCTGCAATGCAATCTGGTAGTTCGATAGCTGCTGACTGTATTGAGTTGTCAGCTGCGGATAGTTTATGTTCTGCAAGTTTCCAAATTGGGTTTGTACATTTTGAAGAGACTGAGTCGCTTGATTCTGCATAAACTGCAACTCCTGAACGTACTCCCCTTGAGTCGCAGCAGCAGAGGTTACCTGATTGAAAGATGCATCAAAGCTCTGAAGATCGCTCTGATAGACAGCAGAGTAGTTTCCAGACTGCAGGTCGGTAATCGCTTGTTTAATGACAGTAAATACATTTGTAGGAGATCCACTCTGGCCAAACGGTGCTGTGACTACGGTAGGAGCTTGAAAACCTGGTCCTACGGTAGTAGATGGAGACGGTCCCGCACCGAGGTAGTTTCCTGACGGATCGTATGCACCCTGAGAGCCCGAGGTACCAGCGAAGATAGCGTTTCCCATATACGCAGTGTTAGCCATACCTAGTAACGTATTGTAATCTGACTGGAGCGAGGCGATTAAGCCTGACGCTGATGCTGGAGTAACAGCAGAGCTACCAGCTTGTAAAAGTGTCGTTCTAGCACTTTGAAGCACGCTTACAGCGTCATTTAATGTGCCGTTAGCCATCTGGGCAACAGTTAGTCCACTCTGAGCGTTTGTTTGATACTGAGTAAAGCGGACTTGCTGAGCCGCTACGTCCATAACTGCCACGACTCCAGCAGGATTGTCCGAGGGCTGAGTAATGTTCTGGCCAACCGTAAGTTGATTCTGCAACACCTGAAGTTGACTCTGATCCAAGTTCAGGTTCGTGCTTGACATGAGAGAGATAGCTGACTGGGTAAGTGGAAGTGTATACACAGTTATACCGCCTGCATTAGAGATTGAATCGATGCCGACACTGTGGAGATAACCTTTGCAGCAGCTTGATATCCTTGCTGATAATTAAGCATGTCCACAAGCTGCTGATTAGTTGCCACCCCAGAGACGCTCTGAGACTGTTGGTAGGTACTCTGATAAGCTACTTGTGCAGAACTAAGTAAGGACCCAGCGTTAGACACATCGAGTCCAATACCTCCAACCATCGTACGATACATAGCATCCGGACCGTTCGACAAGGATGATAGCTCGGCCATCGTCTGAGCGTTAGAGCCGTCATTAGTGCCTTGTGGAGGATTACCAGCAGCAGCTATCGAGTAGGGATCGGTGACGAGAGCACTGTTTACAGTTAAGTTTAGGGCATTGGCTGTTCCACTTCCACCAAAGACAAACATGGGCGCTCCACTTTGAGCAGTAGTACCGTTATTTGGGTAAGAGTCACCCGCTGCAAGTTGAGTATTAACTGTCGTCGCTAAATTGGACGCTACTTGGTCTAACGATGACGAGTAACTTGGTAAGGAGGAGTTCACCGTACTTAGCAGCCCTCCCACCGCTCCTGAAGTAAGAGGAACAGCAACTCCTCCTTGAGAAGACACTACAGAGACCGACGAAGTAGATGGCATTGGCGGCGCCGTGGGTGCATTGACGGATAGGCTCGAGTTGACCCCGTCTTGAACTACCATGACGCCTCCGACTAGTAGATTCACCGATCCATTAGGTTGGTTTTGAACTGTAACACCAATAGATGAAGCAAGGTTTGAGACAAGTTGATTGCGTTGATCTATTAGAGTATTTGAACTCGCTGGGCCCGCAGAGACGATCTGGGTATTTAGTTGTGCCACCTGAGACAACATTGAGTTAACGCTTTGAAGGTTAGTTCCGATAGCGCCGACAGTCGAGTTGTATAGATTCACGTAGTTCTGTGATAATTGGTTAAAGGTCTGCGTCAAGTTTTGGGCTTGTGCAATAAGTTGCTGCCTCGGAGCCAGCTGAGTCGGTGCATTTGCGACTCCATCGAAAGCCGACCAGAAGTTTGCGAGCTGTTGTGAGATCCCACTACTTGACGGCTCGTTCAAGTAACTCTGCGCTGTGTTTAACACCTGAGATACAGAAGTAGCGTAGCCCTGTTGCGCTGACGTCGCATTTAATGCATTGGCTTGAAAAGCCGAGGAGACCAACGAAACCGACTGTATCATTACACCTTCACCAGCACCTGTCGTCGGCGCAACAAGGGCAGAGAGGTTTAGTCGCTCCCTTACATAACCAGGGGTCGACGCGTTTGCGATGTTTTGGCTCACTACGTCAAGTCCACTTTGCGCTGCGTTCAGTCCTGAAAGAGCTATATAGTAAGAGCCGCTCATGCTGACTCACTTAAAATTGAAGAACGCAGAGCGTCTTTGTGCCCTGCAGAGTTATAGACAGACCCGTTTCCCCCTAGAAGTGTCAAGGTGCTGTCGATGACTTCGATCTTCTCTAGACAGACCGCACGCACTTTTTGTTGGAGTTCAGTGATGGTTTCAAGCTTTTGCTTTAGAATGAGACTCTTCTCTTCAAAGAGTGTTTTCCATGGTTCCCCGGCAGACCTAGATAGATCGGAAAGCGTCGCATGAGATGAACCTGATGGCGTTACATTAGAGAATATATCCATCCTTTCAATCTCAAGCTGAACTAACACAGCGGAGGCTCTAGCCACATCCCTTGACGCGCGTTCTAAGAACCTGTACTCCCCACTTTGGGCATAAAGCATTAGAGTCGAAAGGCGATATTCAACCTCGTCCAATGCCCCTTGGATTAGCTCCATATGGTTGGAGACTTGTTGCAAACTCATGTCTGTTGTTCGTCACCTTTTATCCAAAAGTAAATTTTTTTCCATCTTTTACCAAAGATCTTGGTACGAGACGGATCTTCGATGGAGTCATAAAAGGCTCAAATACCACGGCTTCACCAAAACGAAGATGGGAGATCTCAGGTCGGCTCTTTAAACCGTTTCTCTCCTCAAGTGGAAGTATCGAGCGAAACAGTTCAAGCGTCGAAGGGTCTGTCATGCCACCAAAAAAGATCTTAGTTCCGTGATTATTTACTACAGTGCCTGCAGACTCGCCGTACACGCTTTTGAGTTGTGCAAAGTCCTGAAATACTGACACCATCTGTAGTCCAAAAGCCATTCCTACCGAGGCAAACTTCGCTAGGTCGGATACAGGAGCAACGTTTGCTAGTTCGTCAAGAGCAAAGAGAATACGGGATCTGACATGCTCTTCTTTTAACAAATTCGCTCCAATCAAAGAGATTATCGTTCCAAAGTACGGAGCCAGGCGAGTCTGACTTGATAATGAAGCTATGAGGTAGATTGTGAACGGCTCGGTACCTCTTTTACGAAGGACTTCACTTAGATCCAGATTGAAGGATGCTCCTTGGAGTAACTCAAGTGCTTGGAGATGTGGAGCAATAACGCTTTGGGCAGTAATTAGTACCGAAGAGGCGTGACGTTCATCATTTCTAAGAACACCTAGAATGGACTGAGCTAGATCCTTTTCACCCATAGACTCGAGCTGATTTAACAAAAAGTCAAGATCTTCAAAGTTACAGAGTAACTTTCGCTCATCAAAACTTTCAATAGCGTTCGAGGCTAACAGAACTCCAGCTAACAACGGTTCGGATAAGCGGTACCAAAACTTAGTATCTCCACTTGAGCTACGGTATTCGTTAGAAGCTACAACCATATGGTGAGCGACCTCTCGCGCTGCAGACAGGTCTTTCGCATAGTCGGCTGGGTCCCAGCGCCAACCTTGGTCTCGTTCATACTCCGAGATCACCAGCAATTTTGACCGAGAACTGCGAGCATTGTGGCTGCTCATAAAGACATCGTTCTTAACTGATGTAATCACAGCGGATCCGTCGAAGTTACAAAGTATCGGGACCAACACCGAGCTGGTTTTCCCACACCGAGTCGGGCCAAAGACTACTACCGAGTTCGATGCACCTATCTTTACTCCCCGTCCGTTGCCGATCACCAGTCGTTTCCTAGAACCGAAGCCTCTCCGACGCCATAGGTTGATAAAAACACCACCCTTAATGGGCTTAAACTCAGGCTTAGATCTGGAACCATCTCTTTTAGCGCCTAGATGCCCAATAGCCAAAACAAGTAGAAGCAATGTAACTAACAACGAGTGGACTGTCAATGGTTACACTCCTCGGTCGCCAGCTGTAAAGATAGAAGAGACCATCGCTTGGTCGGTGTCTATAACCTCCCGTTCAAGCGGATGCAACACATGTCTCACAAAGTAGGTTTTCCCAGCCACACTCCAAAGTGCTACGCCTTTGGGAAGGTTAGGGAGTCTCTCCCCCAAGTGTCTCGGAAGCCCAAGAAATTCGCAGACTCGATCAATCTCAGAAGGAGGTTGCCCATAAAGTACGAAAGTCTCCGAGTCGACCGCCAGTGATAGAGCGTTCCTAGCCCTATCGTTTTGAGGGGCAGTGCTCCCCAAGTCCGAGAGTCTATGTGTAACAGCAAGATTGGATGATCCATAGGAACGGGCTAACTTGAACAGGGACCGAAAGCGACTCGCTGACTCGCGACTTTCAAGAACCGACCAGGCTTCGTCTAGAACAACAAAGCCCTTAGATATCTCCTGATCTCTCATCGATCGGAACCTCTGAGCCAAAATTAGATTTACCACTAAGGCAAAAAGTTCACTTTCAACAAGTCCAGAAAGGTCAACAACCACCCTTTGGCTTAAGTTACGGCTTGTAGACGAGGTTCCCAAAAGACCACTTAGGTCTCCCCACAAAAGTCTTCTCAGAACAGAAAGAAGATTCATAGCCGCTTGTTTTTTCGCGCCAAAGGATCCGCTGGTACCATCTAATCTTTCACTTTCAACCAATAACGTTGTTAGGTGCTCAAGGGTCGGCCTTGATGCAGTACTGAGTTCCAAATCGACTATCTCCTCAACGACTAGGGACTCAGACGCGTCCAGAGATCTCCCTAAAGTCGCCTTAACTATCTCTACAACGATAGAGATGACCTCTACTCTGGCCTCCGAGGAGGGTTTTAGGTCTAAGAACGGATCAAGTTTCTCGGCCCCTCCAAGCTCTAAACGTACTCTTTGGGCACCGACAACCTTTGCGAACTCTTGGTATTCACCTTTGGGATCGAGCACTAAAAACGAGCGCCCGTACTCAGCACTTCGCCAAAGCAAGCTTTTGACAAACGCGCTTTTCCCTCTCCCAACTCGACCCATAACAGAGATATTCGGGTTTGAGATGAAGCCACTCTCGTAGAGCTCGAACGGATCGAACCTGAATACGCCTCCACTTGCTGCAATGCCGATCCCCACCCTCTTGCACGGCGGGGTCTCGGAGTTGAGCAGTGGGACAAGGAGGCCTAAAGATCTTGAGGTGTCTGTAAAGTTAGTTTCGAACATCAAAGGACACCAGTTCGCTCTTCTACCTTAACCAAAGTCTCCAGGTGGCGTCCATCAAGCGGAGTCAACTCCACTTTGACCTTCGAAGCTAACGATAACAGCTCTCGGTGTGAGTTTTTGAGCTCGACAAGAGTCGGCGCAGATATGACTAGTAAAGTCCGATACGACAACAACACGTGTCCACTAACGACCTCTGATTCCAGCCGGCCCAGTTCAGCCTCGCCCACGTGGTACGATAATTTCTCCACGTACCCTGCTTTTTGTCTCATCTTCTTGTTGGCAAGAGCCTCGGATCGCTCCCGCTCGGCCTTGCGTATCGATCTTGCTCGATCCAAAGGGGTAGTCTCTAAAACTACCGTCCTAGCGGGAGCTTTTGGTTGGAACAGTGGGTTAAATGCTCCGGCTCTTAAGGTTCCGCTCGGCCATCTAGTCACCTCAAAACATCGATATATCAGAGGACCGACCCGAGCTTCTTGATAGTGGTCTTGGATCTCATCCGAGTTCAACACCTGAAACTCTCCGGCAAATCGACCGAATGATCCATTTGGTAGCGTTCTCGTTATATACCCCTGAGGGCACTCAAGTGACATATCAAAAAGCGCTGAGAATCGAGACATCACCTCTCCCGACAACGTCCTTAGCTTGGGAGGTGGCCCAAGAGCACTCTTTTTGACATTGTTCTCTAGCCAAAACGATGATCTCGTAGACCAACTTTGCGCCGAAAGGTCTTTTTGAAGCCAAAGGTCAACACCTAACAGTCCGCCGAAATCAGGAGGATCACAGCGCCAGGGAGGAACCACATCGACTCTTAGATATGTCTTTAGGTGCGACGCTGTCATATCTGAACACTTACTCAAAAACTCGCCCCATAATATAGAGATCTTCTCTAGCTCCTGTTGTGAACTGTGCAGGTAGGTTCGCTTTGGTAGAGCAAAACCTAAAGAGGCGATGGCAGATCTCTCGTCGTAAAGACAGCGACTGTTAGAGTCAACTTCCAGTACTTGAACCTTATAAGCCTGCCCTCCTGTCCGTCTTACAATGGACATAGCTTTCAGTTTTGTACTGACAACTCTGCGCCCTTTACGATGAATACGTCCGGGTCGGACCGCTTCTTTGGAGAAAAAGAACTTGAAGGCTATGAAAACGCTAAAAATGAAAGGTCTTCCTTTTCTCTTGAAAAGACCTAGAAATAAAGTTACAAACGAGGTTAATGTACCAACCACAAAGGCAAAAGTACTATGTGATCCCACCACCACAATAAAGACGACTGTGGTGGATATAG
>JAJYFP010000022.1 GCA_021790855.1 Actinomycetes bacterium | reverse complement strand
CAACCTTCGAACGTATCAAACCTCCATCTGCGGTGCCACTTTAGGTAGTTGGTTATCCTCGGAGTGAGTTAGTGTCTGTTCGGTCACAGACCATACTTGGAACCTTCATTACCAAAATGGATAGGATACCATCAACACTAGCTATTTTCCTCTACGGCCACAAAGTTTTGCAAAGTTATACCGAACTTGTCCACAAGAGCCTTCGCATGATCTACCAAGGCTGCTCCCTCTGGGGACGCAAGAGCCATCTGTAAGGATGCAACATCCGCGAAGTGGAGTTCTGCCAGTCGCGAGTAAGGACCATTGGGTATATATGAAAGCGTTACGGAGGAGAGACCTGGAACCTTGCCCACAAGAGGGATATGGGTTTTCAGATATTCAGAGACAAAATCTTCTTGTGAGTCTTCATCTTGGCATCGTCCCCACAACGCAACTAGCTTGACCACGTTATCTCCTTTTGTATATGCCCTAAGTAAATAGAGTACTACAGACTCACCGTGCTATAGCGAACAGGTCCTTTCGTACTTGCGTACACCTCATTAGAGCTGACTAAGTATTTAAGGTGTGAAATCGTCTCCCCGACTGCCATTCTCTTCATGAAAGGCGGGTAACTATTAAAGGGCCTGGACCAGGTGAGTTCTTGTGCAACCTCCCAGGCGGTCTTCGCCTCTTGGGACTCAAGTGCCTTTTTGACCTCTCTAAGACGATCGACATGATGTTGCTGTATCTCTCTTATCCGTGTGCGTAGGTGATCGAAGTGATACTCGTGTGCTGGCTCCACCTGTTCTATGTCGTAGCCGTTGATCTTCTCTAATGATGCAAGATAGTCCTTGAGGGGATTCTCTCCTGACTGTGGATGATAAGAGATATTAGCGGTAATGTGAGGAAGGATGTGGTCTCCTGAAAACAACCGCTTGAATCTCTCTTCGTAAAGACATATGTGTCCAGGGGAGTGGCCGGGTGTCCAAAGTACCTTCAAGCTCCGACCAGAAATTGGTGCTATCTCATTGTCATGTATCTCTATGTCAGGTTCGACAAAGCTCCTCCGATCCAAAGCAGGTAAAGAGGCATTTTGAAGTTCTTCAACCTGAGCGTTGGGTGCACCCGCCTCCATCAAGAAAGTACGCATTTCAAGGAGGAGATCCGCAGGATCGAGATAGCGTGAACGCGTTAGCATGGCATCCAAGGGGTGCAACGCAACTGTTGCGCCTGAGAGTTCCCGAACCCTCCCAGCGAGACCATAGTGATCGGGGTGTATGTGAGTTACAACGATGGATTCAATGGAACGTATATCGGCCCCAATAGAGTGAAGTCCATTTTCTAATGCATCCAAGGCTTCATCGGTGTTCCAACCCACGTCTAGTAGGGAAACCCCTTGTGAACTTTCAAACACGTATACCAGCACATAGTTTAAGCCACCTCCAGGGATCGGAACTGGTATGGACCAAGTTCCAGAGCCCAAATTAGTTACAGGGGGTAATGTTTCGAAAGACGTCTACCTACTCCTTTGATTCCGATGCTCCGAACGTTACTATAGTTACCGTCAGATAGCTATAGTAATCTCCTCGCCGGTAGTTCATGAAATGAGACCCATCGCCTCCTTGGCGTTGCGCAGAGTTTTACTTGCGATCGCTTGAGCTTTGGCTGAGCCTTCGCGCAATAACGCTATGAGTGAAGTATCATCAGAGCGGAGTTCGACAATTCTACTCCTTATGGGATTTAGTGTGTCAACCAGGGCGTTTGCGAGGTCGTCCTTTAGCGCTCCGTATCCGCTGTAACGTTCGGCAATGTCTCTAGGATCATCGCCAGTAAGAGCACCAAAAATGGTCAACAGGTTGTTGACTCCCGCTTTTTGGGGATTGCCGGGATCAAAGTATACTTTGTTCTCTGCGTCAGTGACTGCTCTTTTTATCTTCCTGCTGACAGAGTCTGCTGTGTCGGTCAGATATATGTTTCCCGAAGCCGCCTTAGAGGACTTGGACATTTTACGTAAGGGATCTTGGAGATCCATAATTCGTGCGCCGACTTTTGGAATCTCAGGCTCAGGTACTTTGAAGGTGTCTCCATATCTATTGTTGAACCGTAAGGCTAGATCTCGCGCCAGTTCGAGGTGTTGTTTTTGATCTTCGCCGACTGGTACATGCGTCGTTTGATAAAGTAAGATATCTGCTGCCATAAGCGCAGGATAGGTGAATAGGGATGCTCTGGTAGTGTTGGATCCCTTGCCTTTTTCTTTGAACTGTGTCATTCTGGAGAGTTCTCCAAAGGTGACGGTCGATTCCATGAGCCACCCGAGCTGGGCGTGTTCAGGTACCTGGCTCTGAATGAACAAGGTAGACCTTTTAGTATCTATCCCTATAGCCAGAAGCAGAGCGGCTAAGTTCAAAGTATGTTCTTTTAGTACTTCAGGACTTTGATCGACGGTTATAGCGTGTAAATCGACGATCAAGTAGTAGCAGTCCGCTTCATCTTGATCTTCGACCCAAAACTTTAGCGCACCCAAGTAGTTCCCCAGCGTAGGGGTTGCCGATGGTTGAATACCTGAAAGCACTCTTTTGGTTTTTGTCATATCCCAAATACGATAGTTGGAAAACTTCGACAAGATTCGCATGTACTTGCCTTATTTACACCTTACAATGGCGACTCTTGTAATCTCACGACGCCGTATCAAGAATTTATGGGGAGCACCTCCAGCTTGTTTCAGATAGTTTGTTCAGCGAAGGTGCTGATCTAGCGCATGCTTTCCAACACTTTGGTCCGAAGTTAACTTTATGGAGTCCTGAAATGCCCTTTGTGTGTCAGTGCTTATATTTATGGGACTTTGGCTATGGGTAATGGTTCAAGATATTTAAGGCTTTGTCTCTCGACTTAGCTCATCTTTCGTATCGTGCTGCGGGGATTATGTCATCTAAAGTAGTTAGAGTAGGCTTTTCTCAAGATGATACACGGAGCGAACCCGTGGTAAATGGAAGGAGTTTCATTGACCATTGGGGTGATTGTTGCTATGGAAGCAGAACTTTCCCACTCGTTAGATTTGTTTGCAAGCCGTATTCACAAGGCGGACAAATATGCAAAGACACAGGAGATTTACTTTGGCGATGAACTAGTACTGTGTATAAGCGGAGTCGGTAAAGTCAATGCGGCTTCGGCGGCGGCGATGCTACTTAGCTTGCATTATGTCGATGTTCTCATCTCAATTGGAGTATCAGGATCGTTAGCGGATGATTTCAACGTTGGCGATATCGCTTTAGTAACAACGGCGCTAGAACATGATCTCGATCTTCTCCCCATCGTTGAAAGTCCTGGTGTAGCTATGGGCCAAAGCAGTCCACTGTATCGATCACATGCCAAGGTTACAGAAACACTGCATCTTGCCGTCGAGCCGCTGCTGGAGTCTTGGAGTTGTAGTGTTTATGATCGTTTTGGCACAAGAGCTACTTTGCATACAGCAACAGTAGCAACGGGAGATACGTTGGTAACTTCGGTAGAACAAAAGTCAGCAATTGTTTCGCAGTTTCCGGCCGCACAGCTTGTGGATATGGAGACTGGAGCGATAGCTAAAGTGGCAATAAACCATGGTGTTCCCTGGGGCGCACTGAGGGTAGTGTCAGACTCGGCTGACTCAAAAGAAGTAGCTAGGGAAGTGTTCGCGTTTTGCTCCTGGGAAGGCTCGAAGTTGATTGCTTCTACCATTGCCCATTTAATTGAGATTGGACTAGGCAAGAACGGAGTTATAGATGACCTATAACGTCAAAATCAATGACTTCGAGGGTCCGATCGATCTTCTCATGGGGAATGTTACCTCGGGAAAGATAGATGTCAACTCTATTACTTTGTTTTCTTTGGTGTTGGAGTTCATTGAAGCGATCGATGCCCGTAGTACCCACCCCCTTGACACATTGAGCCGCTTTATATCGGTTATGACTACTCTTCTTAGACATAAGTGTCGAAGCATGTTAGGAAAAACATCAGAGGAAGATCTTGATCTAGATGAGATCTCTTCCGCCGAAGAGAAAGAACTGCTTCTCATCTCTATTTTGGGAGCCACTGTCTTCAAGGAAGTCTCCTTGGAGATCCAGCGATGTATTGAAGAGACGAGCACGACGATTGCTCGAAGCGTAGGGCCTGATCTGGAACTTGTGGCAGATATTGCGGATCCACTTAGAAAGATATCTCCTAAAGACCTTAGAGACGTCTTCGAGCGTATGGTGTCTACAGTTGAGCAGGAGGTGATAGACGCTTCACACATCACTACAGTTCCAATCTCTGTCCGTGAGGTTGGTGAGGCGGTGATGGGAAAGATCATCACGTTTAAGAAGGTTACGTTTGCGGAGCTGATCAAGTTTTCCACAAGCCGTTTCGAGGTGGTGGTGAGTTTTCTCATTATCCTCGAAGGAGCTCGAGCAGGCGTTCTTATCCTCGAGATGACTGAGATAGACGACAAAGAGGGCGTTTTGGTTAGTCTAGGTGCAGAGGTGTCGGAAGTCGAATTTGAAAAGTTTGCTGAGCTGATTCGAGCTATAGATTGAAAATGGTGGAGGTGATGGTGAAAGCGGCCGACGAGATGAAAGGTAACGGTGCGTTTGGACCTTTAACACAAGAGGTTGTTCCCAGCATTGAAGCGCTACTCGTGGTTGCGTCGGAACCTCTCTCTGCAAGTGAGATCTCGGATATGCTCGCGGTGGACCTAGAGGCTGTTGTCGAGTCTATATCGACGCTGAGAAGATTTTATGATGAGTCGCAAAGGGCCTTCTACTTAGCTGAGATAGGTGGTGGATACCAGATACGAACTCGTCCGGAGTTTGAATCAGTGGTCAAACGTTATATTGACTTGAGCTACAAAGAGAGATTATCCAAAGCAGCCTTAGAAGTCCTTGCAATTGTTGCATATCGGCAGCCGATCTCCAGAGCTCAAATAACTCATATTCGAGGAGTAAACTCAGACGCAACTCTTCGACTGCTGGTTGAACGAGGATACATAGAGTCAAAAGAACGTGACGATGGTCCAGGAAAGGCATTGCTGTTTAGAACCACAAGGTTGTTCTTGGAGCGACTTGGGCTTTACTCTTTGGAAGAGCTTCCTCCACTAGACGAGTTTGTTCCTGATGCAAGAGTCGTTGAAGATTTGGAAGAGGCTTTGTTTTCTGATAGTAGTTCTTAGATGAATGACTTGGCGGACAACGGTCCTGAGCGGGTCCAAAAGGTACTAGCGCGTCTTGGGTATGGCTCGCGCCGCGTCTGCGAGGAGATCATACTTGCGAGACGGGTTAAGGTCAATGGAACGGTGGCGGTACTTGGAGATCGCGTGACGCCAGAGAGGGATCGTTTAGAAGTTGATGGACAGGTCGTGTCCACGAAAGCTAACTTGGTCTATTATCTGTTGAACAAACCGAGAGGAGTCATAAGCACTTCTTCAGATCCTCATGGTAGAACAACCGTTGTCGAACTGGTCCCCAAAGAACCAAGGGTGTTTCCAGTGGGTAGACTTGACGGAGACTCTGAGGGTTTACTTATCATGACTAACGATGGGGACATAGCCTTTCAGATAACTCATCCGTCTTATGGAGTCGAAAAGGAGTACTTGGTGCATCTCAGACGTCCGCCTACTGATTCTGAACTTTCAAAGCTTAAAAGGGGAGTTATTTTAGATGATGGTCCGACGTTGCCAACCCGTATAAGTCGGTTGGATCTTCAAGTAGTGCGAATGACATTGCACGAAGGTAAAAATCGCCAGATCCGCCGAATGTATGAGTCGGTGTCAAATGAGGTTGTAAGATTGGTGCGAATACGAATTGGACCTATAACAGATCGGACATTGAAACCTGGAGAGTACAGAGAATTGTCCCCAAAAGAGGTGATTCAGTTGCGGAACGCGTCGTCAGCTAACGTGAGGTCAAGGCCCCAGACTGACAGATGACACGACAAGGGAACCGGCGCTATAGCGATTCTTTGGGTTCTGTGACGTTATATACTTTCGTAGATGCCAGTTAGAGGACTCCGAGGTGCGACTACGGTCGATGAGGATAGCGTTAGTGAAGTGACGAAAAAGACCAAAGAACTGGTCTCTAAGATGTTCGAAGTCAATGATATCGATAAGGAGCAGTTGATCTCTATCATCTTTACAGCAACGGATGACGTGCGTTCAATGTTTCCCGCCGCAGCAGCGCGAGAGCTTGGACTCGGTGATGTTCCTCTCATGTGCGCCAGGGAACTTGACGTCGTTGACGCCACTCCACTTTGTCTCAGAGTTCTGGTGCACCTCGAGACTTCCAAAAGTCGCGGTGAGTTGCACCATGTATACTTGCATGGTGCAAGGGGACTACGCGATGACCTACCGGAATAAGTGCTAGATGCAAGACCAAACTTATGATCGAGTCAGAGCCGTAGTTCGAGGCGGAACCGCTCCTTTTTCTGGGGAACTCATATCGCCGGGAGACAAATCGATATCGCATCGCGCTCTCATCTTTGCGTCACTATGTAACGGAACGTCAAAGATTACAGGACTCTCTTCAGGGCGCGATGTGAAGGCGACTTATAAACTCCTATCCGCCCTTGGTGTCGATGTCGTAAGGGACTCAGTCGATAGCACGTCGGTAACTGTAAATGCCAAAGGTTTAAGGGGCTATAAGGAGCCTTCGCGGATTCTAGATGTGGATAATTCAGGTACGTTGCTGCGCCTCATGACAGGAGTTTTGAGCGGGGTTGACGGACATTTCGTCTTGACGGGAGATTCCTCAATCGTAAAGCGACCGATGATGAGGGTGGTTGCTCCTTTGCGAGAACTGGGCGCAACGATAGATGGAAGAGAATATGGAGCACTTGCACCGATTGCAATAAGAGGGACTGCTTTAAAAGGTAAGGAACTTGACACACAAGTACCATCTGCGCAGGTCAAGTCTGCCTTGATTCTGGCTGGCCTCTTTGCACAGGGAACTACGCTTGTACGAGAACGTATTAGAACGCGCTCTCATACCGAAGAGTTTCTGGCATATCTGGGTATCGATCATAAGATCGAACCCAAAGACGAAGGCAGAGAGATCACAGTACAGCAGATGAGTTCCGCCCCGGAGGGGTTTAAGCTTTCCATTCCTTCGGATCCCTCCCAAGCCGCATTTTTTATTGGAGGAGTTCTGATTACACCAGGATCAGAGGTCACTTTCAAGCAGCTCTATTTGGGCGAGGGCCGTGACGCTTATATCTCAGTCCTACGACGCATGGGGGCGAGGATCGATGAGTGCAGGAGCGATATGGATGTATTCTCCAAGGGAGACTTGATGGTCAAGTACTCTAAATTGAGAGGTACTGAGATCCGTGCTAACGAAGTACCTGGATTGATCGATGAGGTGCCACTGTTGGCTACGGTTGCATGTTTCGCTAGTGGAACCACCGTATTTCATGGCATCGAGGAGTTGCGCACGAAAGAGTCAGATCGCATCTCTACTACGGTGGAGATGCTCGAACGCTTTGGAGCACGAGTTAGAAGCGATGGTTCATCGCTCAGAGTAGACGGTGACTCAGAGTTTTCGCCGAAAACCTGCAGCGTGCAAAGTTATGGAGATCATCGTATCGCTATGTGTGCTGCTATCATGGCAACGAGGGCCAAAGGTGATACCGTGATCGAAGACTTTGGTTGTGTAGAGACCTCGTACGATAACTTCATGGAAGACATGGCGACACTCTGGAGCGGGGAGACATTTACTGCGTGAAGGCTATCTAGCGAAGTGTGTCAAAGTGTGTTGAGGACTCACATCCTCTTCAAGTTCTCCTTAGACCGTATTAAAATTAGATGATCATCTGAAGATAAAAGGGGATCTTCAGCCACTCCTATTGTGACACCTGCGTCATTGGTAACACCTAAAATCAGGTCCCGACTTTCACGTCTTATCTCAGACAACCGCTTACCTTCATGTGTGCTAGTGACTAACTCTTCAATCAGCTCATAGTCGTCCGAGCCCAGGAGTTTGCTAATGACTTTGGAGGCATGAGGCGCCTCTAAAGATTTCGCCAACGTGTGACCTAGGAGTTCTTCAGCTGAGAACACGACTTCGACTCCGAGGTCACTGATCGCTTGAGCAACTTTTCTAGATGTTACTACGGCGATGATCGATGCGTGAGGTGCAAGGTGTTTTATGAGCACTGTGCACAAAAGTACGTCTGCGTCACTTTCAGCAACGATTAATATCTGCTCGGCCCTTTCAGGGTGGGCCCGCTTTAAAGTGCTCTCATCTAAGGGCGATCCTGAGATGAGATGAGCGAACTCGTCGAAATCGTCGAACTCACCCGATTTAGCCTCTGCAACGATGACGCATGAGCGCCCGACGTCATGCAAGTCCTGTATGGTTTGGCTAACTAGTGGTCCCGAACCGACGATGAGTACGTAGGCGTCTTTGGGCGCCCTTTTATCTAGTCCCATGACCTTCCTTATCTCTTGAGCTGTTAGGTAGGCAGCCACTACGGCAAAGAGGCTGGCAAAAAGTGGAATAGCGGTCAACATAACTCCGACCGCCACAACTCTGCCCGTTGAATTTTTTGGAGTTACGTCACCATAGCCAACTGTGGTTGCTGTGGTAACTGCCCAGTAGAGACCTGTAAATAGAGACACCGACTGGGTAACGGAAAATAATACACCTCCTATGAGGGTAAAAAGGATGGCTAAGACCACCAAAGTAAGTGCTTGGTGCTTTTGTGCCTTGCCTAAGACCGTCTGTATTAGCGGTAAAATTTGGTACCACC
>JAJYFP010000021.1 GCA_021790855.1 Actinomycetes bacterium | reverse complement strand
TTCTCATACCAGCGACTGCCCAAGTAGCCAAAAGACTTACTTGGGCGGAAGTAGTCGCCGTCGGACCGAGTGTGAGGTCGATAAAATCCGGTGATTTGGTTCTGTTTTCCCCGGAGGATAGGTACGAGGTTGAGGTGCAAGGGGATGCGTACCTAATACTGCGAGAGCGCGATATTCATGCAGTTGCGGCCGATCGTATCGAGAACGAGACTGGACTTTACCTATGAACGATCCTACCTCAATCGAGTCGCTCATATGTGATTTTGATCTTGGTGCCCTTAAATACTCGTCGGACGGTCTGATTCCATCTGTAGTAGTTGACGAAAATGGAGCGGTGCTTATGGTTGCCTATATGGACAGGACCGCACTGGAAAGATCCATACATTCTGGAAGAACATGGTTCTACTCAAGATCCCGCCAGCAGTATTGGGCCAAGGGTGAGACCTCGGGGAATATTCAAATAATTAAGGAGATAAGAAGCGACTGCGACCTTGACACTTTGTTAGTAAAAGTGGTTCAGATCGGTGACGGTGCTTGCCATACCGGGGAATACTCATGCTTTTTCAATACTGTCGCTAAGGAGAACCGCTAAAAGGTGTACTGCAATTTTGATGACGTCTACAGTCGTTTTGATCAGTTCTATCAGAGATGCTTATCTTCCAAACTCGCTCAGGTTAAGGTGTCTTTAATCGCCGATACGCTAACTCCACTGACGGCATTTAGCAGTCTTGTGAAAGAAAGTGATATCGGTTTTATCCTTGAGTCTGTTGAACAAGGCGAGAGGTGGGCTAGATACTCTTTTGTGGGCCGTAATCCTCTTGCTGTTGTGACCAAAACGGCGGACTCAGTAACAGTCAAGGGTAACGATCTTCCGCGATCTTCCGACTATGAAGGCGTTTTGGACTATATTGCCACATTACTTAAGCGATACTACGAACCTACTGTTCAGGACGTATTTGACTCAGGGCTAGTCGGCTACCTGGCATACGATGTGGTTCGAGAGGTAGAACCTATCTTGGGCATAGGACGACCTGATCAGACCGGCGTACCGGATGCTCACCTGCAACTGGTTGGAGAGCTCGCAATCTTTGACCATTGGCGCCAAGTAGTAACGTTAGTGAAAAATGTTCTTGTTCCAGAGGATCTGTCGGAACAGCGTCTGCGCGTAGAGTTTAACGACGCGGTCGCTTCCTTGCGGGCTATGGTGAGTGACTTGCGCCATCCAGCGTTACCGCTTGCAAGGGTGTATGAGGCCACTCCAAATGTCGATGAGCCGAACGACCGTTTCGTTTCTTCTCAGGAGTACATTGATGCAGTGAAGGTCGCTAAGGAACAAATACTAGACGGCGAGATATTTCAAGTTGTATTATCGCAACGTTTTGGATTTGAGCTGCATAGCTCGCCGCTTGAACTATACCGAGCGCTGAGACTGCTCAACCCTTCACCGTACATGTATTTTTTAAAAACCGAAGGCTTTAGCGTAGTGGGTTCATCCCCTGAGGCCCTTGTGAGGATGATCGGCGAAAAGATCGTCACTCGACCCATTGCGGGAACTCGGCCAAGGGGAACTTCAGAGGACGCAGATCGCGCGTTAGGTGCTGAGCTTTTAGAGCATCCAAAGGAGATAGCAGAACATGTGATGCTAGTCGATCTGGCGAGAAACGATTTAGGTAAAGTATCATCTTTCGGGTCGGTAACCGTGGATGAGTTTATGGTGCTTGAGAAGTTCTCACATGTTATGCATCTTTGTTCAGAGGTGAGTGGTCATCTGCGTAGTGAGTTTAACGCAGTTGATGTTCTAAGGGCAACGATGCCGGCAGGCACACTTTCAGGGGCACCCAAGGTTCGCGCCATGGAGATCATCGATGACCTTGAAAATTTAAGACGAGGTGTGTACGGCGGAATCTTTGGGTACTTAGGTTTCAACGGCAATCTTGATGTGGCTATCGCAATACGAACAGCAGTTGTATTGAACGATGGTCGAGGATGGGTTCAGTCCGGTGCAGGTATTGTGGCGGATTCAGATCCAGAGGCAGAAGATCGTGAGTGCGTCAACAAAGCGAAGGCTGTTTTAGCGGCTGTCGAAGTAGCAAACAGTGGATCTCAACTGAAAGTAGAGATCTAAGGGTGGTTCAACTTCCACTTGAGGTCGTGAGGCTGACCGGTAAAGGTGCCAATGATTATCTTCAGGGCCAAGTTACCGCCGATATCAACTCGTTAGTTAACCCAGAAGCGGCAGTTGACGCCTTTGTTCTGGAACCAACTGGAAAGGTAAGTTCTCTAGTCACCGTTACAAGAAAAGACGATGATCTTATCTTATTGGTGGACCAGGGATATGGCGAGGCTCTCCTTACAAGACTAAAGCGCTTCGCGATTCGAGCGAAGACGGAATTCATTCTTGAAGGTTCTGCTCGTGTTTATATCGGAGATGACGAGAGTGCAGGAGATGCTCACACTTTAATCTATGAAGCAACCAACTTGATTCCAGATCCATTTGTTGTGATCATGGAGGAAGAGAAACAGAAAGCCAACATAGAGAGCGAGCTTCATCTCGACATCGACTCTTTTGGTCTACTTAGAGCCGAACGCATAGCCCCCCTAATGCGTAATCTTGAAGGTACTCCTGTCTTCCCGGCGACATTCCCAGATATTTTCACAGCATCAGTCTCGTTATCTAAAGGTTGTTATACAGGACAAGAGCTAGTAGCCCGTATGGACTCTAGAGGATCTGCTGCACCTTTGGCATTTTCAACCTTTGTTCCAATTGATAGCGTCGACTCTCTTGACAGTGCTATCGCGCCCGAGGCACTAACAGTTGAGGGTGTAGATGCCGGCAAGGTAATCGAGTTTTACAACAGAGACTCAAAGCTTTTATTGGCTACAGGTTACATAAAAAGAACTTATGCTGATGATTGGTCACTGGAATTTATGGGTTCGTCTTCAAAGGTTCGCTTTATGCGATTTAAGTTTTCACATGAAAACATCAGCTTGTAGTCCTTCAATGGGAACTCGAAAGGAATATCTTCAAAGTGTTTTCACTTTCCAAGGGCTGCTCGGTTGCCCGAAGTTAACTTAGTGGTTTTCCTCTACTGCTATAAAGTTGGTAAGCGTTACGCCATACTTATCTATTAGTGTCTTTGAATGATCAACCAAAGTTTTTCCTTCAGGTGAAGATAACGCAAGCTGGAGAGAAGAAACATCGGAGAAGTAGAGTTCAGCGAGGCGCGAGTACTGCCCGTTGGGTATGTAAGAAAGTGAAACGGAGGTGATGCCTGGCACCTTATCCACAAGTGGAATATGGTCTTGTAGGTATTCGACGACAAACCCTTCCTGAGCGTTCTCGTCGCGGATGCGTCCCCACAGTGCAACCAGTTTGACCATGTCGTCTCCTTTGAGAATCTATCTGACTATAGGTTACTACAGTTTTGAGGTTGAGTAGGTTATAGGATTTCCGTCACTTATCATTACCTCGTTGGAGTTGACTAAATACCTGAGGTGAGATATCGCTTCTCCTACCGCCATTCTCTTCATGAAAGGTTGATAACTAGCAAAAGGTCTAGACCAAGTGAGTTCCTCTGCGATCTCCCATGCCGTCTTTGGTAACGGAGACTTGAGGATAGTTTTGACCTCGGCGAGGCGTTCCATATGGTGCTGCTGTATCTCTTTAATTCTCATCGAAACTCCTTTAAAGCGGTACTCGTGCGCTGGCTCTACCTGTTCTATCTCATAGGCCTTCACCCGTTCCAATGACTCTAAGTAGTCTCGTAGTGGATTGTCTCCTGATTGTGGATGGTAAGATATGTTGGCAGTGATTCGAGGGAGAATATGGTCACCTGAGAATAAGCGCTTAAACCTTTCTTCATAGAGGCAAATGTGTCCTGGAGAGTGGCCTGGTGTCCAGATCACTCTAAGTAACCGTCCAGGGACTGGAGCGATCTCATCGTGTTCAAGCTCTATATCAGGTTCTACGAAACTTTTACGGTCCAATGCTGGAAGTGATGCGGTTTGCAGCTCATCTACCTGGTCTTTCGGCGCACCTGCATCCAATAAGAATGAGCGCATCTCAAGTAGAAGATCGCTAGGATCTAGATATCGTGACTTAGTTAGTACCGCGTCTCGATGATGAAGCGCTACCTTGGCACCTGAAATCTCTCTAACCCTTCCGGCGAGTCCGTAGTGGTCAGGGTGTATGTGAGTAACAACTATGGACTCGATGGAACGCAAATCAGCACCGATGGACGAAAGTCCATTTTCAAGAGCCTCCAAGGCTACATCTGTATTCCAACCTACGTCTAATATAGATATCCCGTTGGAGCTTTCGAAAGCGTACACCAAAACGTAACCTAATCCACCCCCAGGTATTGGAACCGGTATCGACCAAGTACCCGAACCGAGTTCGGCGACAGTCGGAAGTGTTGTATTAGACGTGTCTCGCTCCTTCTAAGGCATACTTGGACCATACTATAGTTACTCTCAAGTAGCAAAGCCAAGCTTCAAGTATTATGGGTTTGACGGCAATCTAAGCAATTAGCCCCATCGCTTCTTTCGCTTTGTCGAAAGTGTCTCTTGCGACTAGTTGGGCTTTGTGAGCTCCTTCTCTTAGGGTACCTATGAGAGCAGCATCGTCACAGCGAAGTTCGGCTATGCGCTTCCTTATAGGTTCCAAGGTTTCGATAGTCGCTTCTATGAGATCACCTTTGAGTGTTCCATAGCTACTATAGTTTGTGGCTATCTCAACAGGGTGTCTGTTGGTAAGCGCACCGAAGATCGTTAGCAGGTTACTAACGCCTGCTTTTTGGGTACTTTCTGGGTCGAAGCGGACCTTGTTCTCAGTGTCAGTTACTGCTCTTTGAATCTTTTTTCTAATAGTATCTGGTTCGTCGGTTAGGTAGATGTTTCCAGCAGCTGTCTCCGAAGACTTGGACATTTTGCGCTTGGGATCTTGGAGATCCATTATCCGTGCTCCAACGCTTGGAATCTCCGGGTGGGGTACTTTGAAGGTCTCGCCGTATTTATTGTTAAAACGCAACGCTAGATCCCTCGTCAGCTCTAAGTGCTGTTTCTGGTCGTCTCCAACTGGTACGTGTGTAGTTTGGTAAAGTAGGATGTCCGCAGCCATTAGCGCGGGATAGGTGAAAAGAGACGCCCTAGTTACGTTTGATCCTTTGCCTTTATCTTTAAACTGTGTCATTCTTGAGAGTTCGCCGAATGTGGCTGTTGATTCCATGAGCCATCCTAGCTGCGTATGTTCGGGAACTTGACTTTGGATAAAGATGGTTGATACCTTTGGGTCGAGCCCAATGGCTAGCAATGAGGCCGCAAGTTCTAACGTTTGTTCCTTTAAAACGGACGGACTTTGATCGACGGTGATGGCGTGTAAGTCGACTATGCAGTAGAAGCAGTCGGCACTACTTTGATCTTCGACCCAAAACTTTAGAGCACCCAGGTAGTTTCCAAGAGTAGGAGCACCTGACGGTGCGATGCCCGAAAGTACGCGTTTCGTCTCTGTCATATCTCAAACACGATAGTTGGAAAAACTCAGGAAGATTCGGGTTCGGTGTGCTCACTTCCACAAACCTCACGGTATTAAAGAGACTTGCCTTGACATAAGTTAGTAGATTCACTTGCACTGGTTGAGCCAGCGTTTAGATCTGCAGCGCTCGATCTAAAGTATATAGGAAGTCTTTGAGCGTCTAATTGCGGGAAATTGCAGAGAGTTTGATTGAGGAGAGTTACTTTGACCGTAGGAGTAATCGTAGCGATGAATGTTGAACTCCATCACTCACGGGATCTCTTTGAAAATGGTGCCATTTGTGACGAACGCGGCTCTACTACACAGGAGTTCTTCCTCGCCTCTGGTCTTGCACTTTGCCTAAGTGGAATAGGGAAGGTTAATGCAGCATCAGCAGCCGCCACGTTGCTAGGGGAGTACCAGGTAGATGCTCTTATCTCAATTGGAGTCTCAGGATCACTTGTAGGTGGCTTTAACGTTGGAGATCTTGTCCTTGTCTCAGCAGCTCTTGAACACGATCTTGATCTACGTCCAATCATAGAGAAACCCGGTGTAGTTATTGGGCAAAGCACTCCATTTTACAGAGCACATCCAGATATTACTAACACTTTGAAGAACATAGCTGAACCGTTACTTGAACCCTGGAGTCGCAAGGTCTACGAACGTTTTGGAGTTAAAGCGAGTTTGCAAAACGGCATAGTTGCAACAGGAGATACTCTCATATCCTCAAGTCAACAAAAACACGCTATCACCTCAGAATTTCCCTTAGTACAGCTGGTGGATATGGAGACGGCTGCAATAGCCAAGGTGGCAGAGAACCGCCGGGTTCCTTGGGGCGCACTGAGGGTAGTATCTGACTCGGCGGACTCGAAAGATGTAGCAAGAGACGTTTTCGACTTCTGTGCTTGGGAGGGCTCAAAGTTGATCGCCTTGACCATTGCACAGCTTATAGAGGCAAAGCTTGAACGCGACGAGGAGAGCGATAGTGTTTAATGTCAAGGTCAATGAGTTTGACGGCCCGATCGATCTTCTCTTGAATAACGTAATCTCAGGGAAGCTTGAAGTTAACTCGATCTCGCTTCTGAATTTAGTAATGGAGTTTTTAGAGGTAGTTGACTCCTCAAGTAACTACCATCTTGATAGGTTGAGCCGATTCATCTCTATTATGTCTACTCTCCTTCGCTTTAAGTGCAGAAACATATTGGGTAAGACGACTGAAGAAAATCTTGACCTCGAAGAGATCTCCTCCGCTGAGGAGAGAGAGGTACTATTAATAGCGCTGTTAGGCGTTACGGTGTTCAAAGAGGTCTCATTCGAGCTTCAAAGACGCATAGAGGAGACGGGCATGACCATAGCTCGCGTGGTTGGACCGGACTTAGATCTCGTATCTGATGTGTCGGACCCGCTGAGAAAAGTGTCCGCGCAAGATCTAAAGGCAGTTTTTGAACGCATGGTATCGAAGGTTGAGCGCGAGGTGGTCGATGCTTCTCATCTCACAACTACTCCTATCTCAGTAAGAGAGGTAGGAGAGACTGTCATGGAAAAGATCGTCGCCTCTAAGAAGGTTACGTTTTCGGAACTGATTCAGTTTGCACAAAGCCGCTTTGAGGTGGTGGTTAGTTTCCTTATTATCCTTGAAGGAGCTAGGGCCGGTGTGCTGGAGCTTGAGATGACTGAGATCGAAGAGAGCGGCTCAGTTCTCATCCGTCTTAGTGCGTCTATGACTGACTCCACATTTGGTAGGTTTACTGAGCTGATAAGAGCATTAGATTGAACGAGGTAGAAGTGCAGGTCAGCGGGGGACAAGATGAAGACTACTGCAACGCCACCGAATCTTTAGTCGATAAAGTTACAGCACAAGTTGAAGCTTTGCTTGTCGTTGCTTCTGAACCTCTATCTGTAGTTGAGATGACCCGTCTCCTCGAGGTCGATACTAATGTAACGTCTGAAGCAGTATCTATTTTGAAAAGTTTCTACGATAAGACGCGTAGAGCATTTTACCTAGCGGAGATTGGCGGCGGCTACCAGATACGAACCCGATCTGCCTTCGAGTATGTAGTCAAGCGTTATGTGGACTCCAGCTATAAAGATCGGCTGTCAAAGGCTGCTTTGGAGGTGCTAGCCATCGTGGCCTATCGTCAACCTATCTCTAAGTCGGAGATAACTCAGATTCGAGGGGTCAACTCAGACGCAACTGTACGGCTTCTCGTTGAACGGGGGTATGTGGAAGCTAAAGAGCGAAACGATGGTCCTGGACAAGCATGGCTCTATAGAACTACGAAGTTGTTTTTGGAGAGACTTGGACTGTTCTCCTTGGAAGATCTTCCTAGCTTGGACGCGTTCGTTCCCGATGCTAAAGCTGTCGAGGACTTAGAAGAAGCACTGTTCTCAGATGGTGAATCTTAGATGATCAGACAATCTGAAGAGGGCGCTGAACGCATCCAAAAAGTACTAGCGCGCCTCGGTTACGGATCACGCCGTGTCTGCGAAGATATGATCGTCGATGGACGAATTAAAGTGAATGGATCGCTAGCGATACTTGGCGATCGCATGGTCCCCGGTGTAGACCGTCTAGAGGTTGATGAGCGAAGCGTATGTACCGAGACTGACTTGGTGTACTACCTTTTAAGCAAACCTAAAGGAGTAATTAGTACTGCCTTTGATCCCGAGGGCAGACAGAGTGTTGTCGACCTGGTTCCAAAAGACCCGAGGGTCTTCTCTGTGGGAAGACTTGATGCAGATTCAGAAGGGTTGCTCATCATGACGAACGATGGAGAACTCACACAGCAACTAACTCATCCATCTCATGGTGTTGAGAAAGAATACTTGGTCTACCTACGTCACCAACCAACAGACTCAGACCTTTCGAAGTTGAAGAGGGGGATCTACCTAAACGACGGGAAGACGTTGCCCACGCGAATAACGCGCCTAGCCCCCCAACTTGTGCGGATGACCTTGCATGAAGGTAGGAACCGCCAGATTCGACGGATGTTCGAGGCTGTCTCAAACGAGGTCGTGAGGTTAGTGCGAGTTCGAATTGGCCCCATCTCTGACAAGACCTTAAAGCCTGGTTTGTATCGAGAGTTATCTTCAATGGAAGTCATCAAATTAAGGTCCGCGTCGATGCAAAACACGAAATCACGTACTCACGAAGTGCGCTAGGTTAAAAACGAGCGGGTTTGGTAGATGAACTTTCAACCCTAGCAGGGTTGTATACTTTGGTAGA
>JAJYFP010000020.1 GCA_021790855.1 Actinomycetes bacterium | reverse complement strand
TCTCGCAGCTCGATGTAGCACTCTGTCAGTGCCAGGAGCACCAGTAACACCAACCATAATTCGTTCGGTGCTCTCAAACGACTTTGAGTTATGATACTTTGCCAAGTACGCAAG
The DNA here is from genome assembly GCA_021790855.1 of Actinomycetes bacterium. Next base: position 8,780 of record JAJYFP010000020.1, on the reverse strand, counting down.
CATCTCTTCTTCAGTTTCGTCTGCTACAAATCTCAGAGCAAGTTCTCGAAGTGCCGCTAGATTTTCAAAGCGAAAGAAGTTCGACAAAGCGCCCTCGATCTTGTCAGGAGGATACACATTTCCATGAAGAAGTCGCCGACGCAACTGTTCTGGGGAAGAGTCCACGAGTTCGATTTGATCAGCTTTGCGCACAACCCAGTCGGGAACCCGCTCCCTTACCTTCGCACCCACAAACTCCTCTACTGCATCGGCAATAGACTCAAGATGTTGAATGTTCAACGTAGTAATGACGGAGACTCCATTACTCAGAACTTCGAGGACATCCTCCCATCTTTTCTCGTGCCTCCCGCTACCAGGTACGTTAGTATGCGCTAGCTCATCTATGAGTACCACCTGAGGCGCACGTTCCAACACAGCGTCTATATCCATCTCTTCAAAAACGCTATTACGGTAGTGAACCGTTTTACGTTTTAGAGTTTCGAGTCCTTCGAGTTTCGCTTTAGTGTTGGGTCGTCCATGGGTTTCAACGAAACCAACGACAACGTCAGATCCTCGCTGTAAACGACGGTGACCCTCGTCTAGCATCGCCACCGTCTTGCCAACACCGGCTGCAGCTCCAAGGTATATTCGGAACTTACCGGCTGGATCTACCAAGGCTCCTTGTTCCACCTTAGAACCTCCACGACCTAGTTATCTCATCCAAGTCCTACCACCGCAGTATCAATAAAGTAGCATGTAACTGTATGAATCTGGCTCCAAGACGTCGACAACCTTACATAGGAGTGGCGACGTCACTACTCCTTTTCCTTCTTTTGACCCTCGCTATTGTACCGATACGATCCTCTCTATCGGTAGCCACTACCGCTCTCATTCTCATAGTTCCTGTCGTCGTTGGCGTTTCACTCGGAGGTTTCTCCGTGGGAGCAGTAGATGTCGTAGTAGGTTTTCTCGTGTACGACTACGTCTTTATCCCACCTTACTACACGCTTTCGGTAGGAGCTAGCCAAAATTGGGTTGCCCTTGGTGTCTATGCAACAGTTATGTTGATCGTTTCGAAGGTCGTCTCCGACCTACAGTCAGCCAAGCGACAGGCCGATCGGGCCAAGGAAGAGACTCGAAGACTCTTGGAGTTCTCCCAAGAACTCATCGGCCAACGCTCTCCCATGACGGTAGCAAAAACTACAGCTAATGCCCTTTTTGAAGTTTTCAATCTTGATTCAATAGTCATATCGACACCAGAACGAGAGGGATCCTTCAAGATAATGGTCGAGATCGGTGATCCGATCGATCCGGTGGTTAGATCTTCCATAACCCCGCAAAGTAGCGTTGATCGCGTCTCGCAGTTACGTATCGAAAGCACAACCCAATCCAACAAAGTTACATTGGGGGTGCCTCTGAGCTCAGGGGGAGCCTTGGTGGGCTTTGTAGTTCTTAGCGGCTCCGAGTTGTCAAAGGTTCAAGCCGAGCTTTTACAGGTATTCATAAATCAATGCGCGATCTCCTTGCATAAGGCTGTACTAGATCAGGAGGCGGAAAACAGTCGTATCTTGAAGGAGGTGGATAAATGGAGAAAAACCTTACTCGAAACCGTTTCTCACGATCTTAGAACACCACTTTCGTCCATAAAAACAGCGGCATCTTTGCTGGTAGACTCCGATTTAAAACTCCAGAGTCACGACTTTGAAACTCTTGTCAGCACCATTTTAACTCAGACCGATAGATTAACACAGATGGTCTTCAATCTCCTTGATGCTACCAAAATTGAGTCAGGAATGCTCGTACTGCGACTCGCAAAAAGTGACTTGTTCGAGGCAATAGTCGAAGGCGTAAGAACCCTTGGGGACAAAACTGTGGCGCAGGTGGAGTTCATAAGTCAGGACAACCTCAGCCAAGATGTAAATATAGATGCCGCTCTCATTGGAAGAGTTGCTGCGAATCTAGTGGAGAACGCCTTACGATACAGTCCTAAAGATCGTCCTGTAAAGGTGCGCCTTGTCGATGAAGTAGACAACTTCAAAGTCGAGATTACCAACTACGGGAAGCGAATGACAAAAGACGAAGAAGACGACGTTAAAGAGATGCTCCAAGGTATGGGTCGTTCAAAGAGATCTCAAGGCCTTGGACTGTGGATAGCCAAGACTTTCATTGAACTTCACGGAGGCGCAATCGGAGTCGACTCTTCCAAAGACGACGGAGTAACCTTTTATTTCACAGTTCCAAAACAAACGACAACTACGCAAAAGGAGAGCGATGAGCACTTTAGTTCATAAGATCGTAGTGATCGACGACGATCCTGCACTCCTTACCGCACTTCGAATAGGACTGACATCCAAAGGATACGAGGTCATCTATGCTGCAGACGGCGAAAGGGGTATTCAATCAGTTATTGAGTCAAATCCTAGCGCCGTAATCTTGGATCTTGGACTGCCAGATATGGATGGGCTTTCCATTTGCAAAGCCTTAAGGACCTTCAGTGCCGCACCCATTATCGTACTTTCAGCCACCTCCGATGAAGACAAAAAGATCAAAGCCTTAGACATTGGAGCTGACGACTACATAACCAAACCCTTTTCCATGGGTGAACTCCTCGCTAGATTACGAGTCGCACTGCGCCACGTTGACATCCATACCAATCGTCCCGAGAACGGGTCACCAATCATTAACCTGGGCTCGCATGTCCGCATCGATAACATAAAACGAGAGGTTCTAGTTGACGACGCTCCTATCGATCTAACAGCCAAAGAGTTTGATCTCCTGTGTACTCTTGCATCACATATCGGCAAAACCTTCACCCATAGAGATCTCCTCAAAGAGGTTTGGGGTGCAGACTACTACGTCGAGACCAACTACCTAAGGGTCTACATCAACAGAATTAGAAAAAAACTCGGACCTTATGGAGAAGACATTGTAAAAACAAAGCCAGGAGTAGGATATCGAATCGACCTATAGGTTCGGACAATCCATGACTTTCTACGTCCAAAATATACAAGGAGCAGACCCAAAAGTGAGCCTGCTCCTGACACTACGCCTTAAGTATTTGTAGGCGCCTACTATTACATCATTCCACCCATACCGCCTGCTGCTGCGGCAGCTGCTGCGGCGGCGTTGTCCTTGGGTTCAGGCTTGTCAGCAACAAGTGCCTCCGTCGTAAGCAACAATGCAGCGATGGATGCAGCGTTTTGCAAGGCCGAGCGCGTCACCTTAGCAGGATCGATCACACCCACCTTTACGAGATCCTCATACTCACCTGTGCGAGCATTTAGACCGTAAGCACCACTCTCGCGCTCCACTGTTTGTACAACCACTGGACCTTCAAGACCCGCGTTGTACGCTATCCACTTCAAAGGCTCCTCAAGGGCCTTGGCAACAATGCTAGCACCGACAGCCTCATCACCTTCGAGGGTACCTGCTACTTCTACGACCTTAGAACGTGCTCGAAGAAGTGCTGTGCCACCACCTGCGACAATTCCCTCCTCGATAGCGGCTCGAGTCGCCGAGAGAGCGTCTTCGATGCGATGCTTCTTCTCCTTGAGTTCCACCTCTGTTGCAGCCCCAACTTTCACTACTGCCACGCCACCAGCAAGCTTTGCCAGGCGTTCTTGGAGCTTCTCTCTATCCCAGTCAGAGTCGGTCTCGTCAATCTCGCGACGTATCTGAGCAACCCTACCGTTGATCTCTTCTATCTTGCCACTTCCACCAATGATCTTGGTGTCGTCCTTGGTAACTTCAACACGACGAGCTTGCCCCATGAGATCCAAGGTCGCGTTTTCGAGCTTAAGTCCGACCTCTTCAGAGATAACCTGGCCACCCGTTAGAACGGCCATATCTTGCAACATTGCTTTTCTACGCTCACCGAATCCTGGTGCCTTCACCGCTACCGATGAGAAAGTCCCACGAATTTTGTTCACTACCAACGTAGCAAGAGCTTCGCCCTCGACATCTTCGGCGATAATAAGAAGTGGCTTACCAGCTTGCATTACCTTTTCAAGTACTGGAAGCATCTCATGGACCGAAGAGATCTTCGAGCTGAAGAACAAGATATACGGATTCTCAAGTACTGCCTCTTGGCGGTCTGGGTTAGTCACAAAGTACGGCGAGAGGTAACCCTTGTCGAACTGCATACCTTCGGTAAACTCCAGTTCGAGCCCAAAGGTATTTGACTCCTCGACCGTTACTGTACCGTCTTTGCCAACTCTGTCGATGGCTTCAGCGAGAACCTCTCCAATTGCAGGGTCGCCCGCAGATATCGAGGCCACTTGAGCGAAGTCCTGCTTGCCCTCTACTGGCTTTGCTTGCGCAGAGATCGAGTCCGAAGCAGCCTTTACAGCCTTTTCAATTCCTCTCTTCAAGGACATAGGGTTGGCTCCAGCGGCTACGTTCTTCAATCCTTCCCGAATAAGCGCTTGAGCTAGAACGGTTGCAGTTGTCGTTCCGTCACCAGCAACGTCATTTGTCTTGGTCGCGACCTCTTTGACAAGCTGGGCACCCATATTCTCAAAGTGATCTTCCAGTTCGATCTCTCGAGCAATGGATACACCATCGTTGGTAATTGTAGGAGCGCCAAACTTCTTGTCCAGAACCACGTTACGACCCTTGGGTCCAAGAGTAACTTTAACCGTATCGGCTAACTTGTTTACTCCTGCCTCAAGACTTCGTCTCGCAGCCTCGTCAAACTTTAACATCTTTGCCATTTTTACTTCTCCACCTTGGCCAATACGTCACGCGAAGAGAGAATCAAAAGGTCTTCTCCGTCAACAGAGATCTCTGTTCCACCATACTTTGAGTAGACAACTCGATCTCCGACTTTTACATCGAGAGGTATGACCTCTCCGTTTGTCTCAGCCCGACGACCTGGGCCGACAGCTAGAACTTCACCTTGTTGTGGTTTTTCTTTCGCAGTGTCAGGTATAACGAGTCCAGAAGCCGTTCGCTCCTCTGACTCGGCTGGCCTAACAACAATACGATCCTCCATGGGATGGAGCTTCATAACTTCAAGCCTCCTTGGTTGAATCAAGCCTCTTAATGGCCAATTAGCACTCTAGCCTCTTGAGTGCTAATTTCTGCTCAAAAAACAAAGTTTTTTACATCCCTGTTTCCTCGAGCAGTCAAACAAAGCTCAAGGAAGGATCTATCGAGAGCTCCAAGGGGGACGCAGAGTCGGTACCAAAGCGATACGCGCCAGCAGCCGCTATCATTGCGCCGTTGTCCGTGCAAAGACCCTTAGGCGGTATCACAGCATCCACTCCCATGTCTTCACACAGTGCGCTTATCTTGTCCCGCAAAAGAGAGTTTGCAGCTACACCGCCTCCAATTACCACTGACCGATACTTTGCCTTTTTTAGAGCCAATGTCACCTTGTCCACGAGTGAATCTACGGCAGCCTCTTGAAAAGCAGCGGCAATATCTTCACTTTTTGAACTCGGATTTCTTTCGAGGTATCTAAGCACTGCAGTCTTTAGACCCGAAAATGATAGGTCTAAAGAGTCTCCCTTTAGCGCCCTGGGGAAAGTTATTTTCGTCGGATCACCAGCTTTGGACAGTCGTTCAATCTCAGGTCCTCCAGGAAACCGCAGGCCTAGTAGACGGGCCACCTTGTCGAAAGCTTCTCCTACGGCGTCATCTAAAGTTCCACCCAAGTATCTATAGATTCCTGGTGCTTCAACACTGATGATCTGACTATGGCCCCCCGAGACAAGTAGTGTGAGCGACGGAAGCTTAATTGGACAGTGCAGGGTTCCCGCGTACAGATGACCCTCCATATGGTCCACTCCTACCAGAGGTAAGTCCCACGCGACACAGAGTGCTTTCGCAGCCGATACACCCACCATCAAGGATCCAGCAAGACCAGGTCCATACGTTACCGCAATAGCGTCGATCACCTTCTCGGGTCTTTTCTCACCGGACTGTTCTAGTGTCTGCGAAATCGCCTGAGATATCGCCCTAGCATGCTGTCTGGAAGCTAACTCCGGAACCACACCACCGAAATCAGCATGAAGATCATTTTGAAAGACAACCTTCTCTCCGACAATTTTCCCATCCTTGAGCAGTGCCACCGCGGTCTCATCACAGGAGGTTTCGATCCCTAAAACGCAAAGATCCTTGGGAAAGTCCAGCACATCCACCTCAGTCATCGATCTCCCCATCTGAAAGACTCCGCTTGATCTCGAACAGTTTGGCGCCGAAGGCAGGGGAATCGATGTTGTAAGACCACATGACTATAGCGTCTTCATTATTCTCCTGATAGTAGGCCTTGCGAACACCTATGGGCACAAATCCAAAACGAAAGTACAGTTTCTGTGCCCTTGAGTTGGACGCTCTGACCTCTAAGGTCATATCCTTAACGCCTGTTTTTCTACCTACTTCAAAAGCATTCACCAGGAGCCGAGTAGCGACCTTGACACCCCAAAACTCCGGATCCACTGCAACGTTTGTAATATGTCCTTCGCCAACAGCCACCATCAAGCCGCAGTAGCCCACAACCTTACGACTCACCTGAGCAACGTAGTAGTGTCTTGATTCTGTGAGATTCAGCTCAGATAGGAATATTCCAAGTGACCACGGTCGCGGATATACCTTAGCTTCGATCCTCATCACTTGAGGAAGATGCCGTTTCTTCATGGGTACAACAGTTACCTCAGCAACCAAAGCACTACGCTTCAACAACACTCCCCGCTTTTGGTTCTCTCATCATTACGTAGTTAGCACGCGCATCTGCATCACGAAGATACTTTATCGTCACGTTCTTGGGATCTTTTATCCGTCCTTCACAAAACTCCACGTACGACAGGTAAGCAAGGGTTTTGGCACTTTGCCCTAATCTTACATCTTCGTTGAGATGGAAAGCGGGACCAAAGGCAAATATGTCTCTGTACTTATTCAATCCTCCACCTGTTACGACCACTACTTTCGAAGAATCAAGGAGGTCTGACAACTGCGTCGACACTAAGACATTCAGATTCTCAGGTTTATCGTGCCCTTCCGATACAAGCACCGGTCTTACGCCATCAGCTCGGAAAATACCAAAAAATACCTCTTTGCGCTTGCCATCTTCGACCACAATGAGGTAGTCCCATCGCTCCTGTACGCTCAACGCACGGAGCTCTAGAGCCGAAAGTTCCACGACAGGAAGTGACAGCGCTGTGGCAAGAACTGACGCAAACGTTACCCCTACTCTAAGTCCGCTGAAGCCACCCGGACCCACTACCACCGAGATGAAGTCCAGATCCTTCATTTGAATACCAGATGCAGAGACGATTTCAGCTGCAAGCGATGCCACGCGTTCGACGTGATATGGCCCTTCATAACTCAAGAACCTTATTGGTTCACCGTTTTCAGCAAGAGTCAAAGACGTTATGTTATCAGAGGTATCTATACAGATATAGGTCACTTACTAGCCCTGCTTCGGGTATTTGAGAAAATAGATACGTTACTTAGCTGGCACTCGCTTCCTACAGAGTCCAACACTACCAGTCTAGATGTCTCGACATCACCTTTTTGAATCTGCACGTCCACTAACATAACCTCCAAATCTATTGTTTGGAATCTTGGCCACTCCACCGCTACGATAGCTCCGCGTTCAAGTTCGTCCAAGACACCGACCTCTTCAAGGTAGTGCTCGGTAAAAACTCGATACAAGTCACAGTGAATGAACTTGCCATCTGGCGTAGGATACTCCTTCACCGTTAAGAAGGTAGGCGACGTGACCAACCTTTGCACATTCAAAGCTTTAGCCATACCTTGGACAAAGCGTGTCTTTCCAGCACCCATCTCGCCATGCAAAAGAACGATTGCTGGTCGATTCAGATCTTTGCCAAGAGCTTCACCCAAGACTCCCATCTCCTGCGCTGACAGGATCTCTATGGAAAAGGACATGTGGATACCTCACCCTTTAAGTACAACTTCACCAGTGAGATATCCGCGCGCATCTTCGTTACCACCAGTGGGCCTCCCCTGAGAGCTGCCGCAGGGTGGTAAGTTGGTACAACTGTTCGGTCTCCGTCGAAGTACACCTTGGCGCGCATCTCACCTATTCCCAGCTTGGTTCTCAGCAAGGTTCGGGCAGCGAACGCACCTACCGCAAGCACTACCTCTGGTGATACTGTGTCAAGTTGTTGCGCCAAATAAGTTGAACAGGAATCGATCTCCTGAGGTTCCGGATTGCGATTGTTTGGAGGACGGCACTTTATGAGGTTGGCAATATAAATTTCTGAGTCCAGATCAGCAAAGCTCTCACCAAGGAGTTTTCGTAACAGTTGGCCGGAACGACCGACAAAGGGACGGCCCTGCTCGTCTTCGTCTCGACCAGGAGCCTCACCGACCACCAAAACTCGGGCGGAGGGAGACCCTTCTCCAAAGACAACATGCTTTCTCGTTCTCGAAAGTGAACAACGCTCGCAGTTCTTCACCTGTTCTTTGAGAAGTTGAAGTCGTACAGTTTTATCTCTCGTCGTTACAGAATTGAGGTCGTCAAAGCGAGCACCGGGTGTCATTGGTAGAGTGTTTCTTTCTCCGCTGTAGTATCTCGAATATAGATTCTAGGAACCCGATTTCCCAAAGAAGTTAGGATCTCGTAGGTGATGGTGGACAAAGCTTCGGCCCACTCTGCAGCGCTTATGCTTTCTGTTCCTTGGCGGCCCAGAAATACCACCTCATCTCCCTGCGACACCTCCACATCACCACAATCAATCAAGGTCTGATCCATAGTGATCGTTCCGGCAATTGGCATTCTCTCACCTTTGATGAGAACCTCCTGACCTTGCTCAAATAGAAGTCTCCGCACG
>JAJYFP010000019.1 GCA_021790855.1 Actinomycetes bacterium | reverse complement strand
CTGAAGTTGACTGCGATCGTCTTACTCTCAAAAAAGTCAAGACTGCCTGTCAACTCCATTTGAGTAACCTCGTGCCGTAGTTCGTCGGATACAAGTACAACGTCTTCTTTATCTTTGAGGATACTTATAAAGGTATCGTCCAACGCCTCGCCAAGTGAACCGAGATGCCTTGGACCCTGATAGGCGTCGAAGCTTACGTCATAGTTAGGTTCATTTATTACGCTCACCTCATCTGAGGTTGCAACGGCTTCGCTCTGATCAAGATAACGATCCTCTCTTTCCCGCTTCAGTTCATCTAGAATTAAGGACTCAAAACTATCGAGATCAATGGAATCAACGTTCCCATCTTCCATTAAACGTCTCTTCAAACACTCCAAAGTATCAGGAACCATCGATACGTAACCGTTTGACTGTGCCAGCTCAATAACCTCGTGGTTCGAATGATCGCAACTGGTTGCAACAACCACTACGGGACCCTGTCCCGAGGTTGTTGCTGCCTTAGCTTCTGCTAACGTTGCAACTAGGTCTTCTGGGTCGCATGAGCATGCCGAGGTTACAGAAACTGCATCGGTATAGCGATCAAACTCTTGCTTCACCGTCGCTAACACTCCGTTAGACGGCGCCGATAAAGATCGATCTAGTACAACTACCACCACGGGAAGGTGGAACCTTTGGCTATAAGATATCGCTTCGACAAACTCTAGACTATGCAGTTGATCCGAGGTCAGAACACAAAATACCGTGTCCAGTGCACCTTTACGCATCTTCTCACGAGCAAATCCCACACTCTGAACAAGATTTGAACAACGTACAGAGGAGCCACCAACGGGTAATTTACGTTTGAACTCCTCATGACCGCTCATCTCAGCGAAAGCACTGATCGCAACCTGTAGAGCCACCGCCAAGTTACCAGGAAACACCTGATCAATCTCAACATTGATCACCTTCATCAACGCTGCAAAAACTACCTCTGAGGAGACAGCGTCGCTTATGTATGAAGGCGATGCAACACGCGTTAACTCCACCATCGAAGTAGTAACGCTTCTAGCAATCAACGCTGTTTTAAAGATCACAAGTTTATCTGCCATTGTCAGAATCTGCTCAGAATTGGCTATGTCTATGCCCATAGGTGCACTAAGTACCGGTTCAGAGTTCGGTAAAACAGTACGTTCTTTTTTTCGTCTCTTCCAAAACGCCATGTCTGCCACCCCATTTAATACTCAGAACACTTCAAGTGCTCTCTTAGGCTTAGAGATAGAGTACCGCTTTAAAGTCATCGACAGTAACCCCGCACTCCTTGGGAGCACCATCTTCTGGAAGATGATTCCACAAGATGTTAAATCAGAATCTTTTTGTCACCAATGTATTTCACAATTTTCACAACTTCGGCTAGTCTTAGGCATCATGGTTACTCCAAATGTTTCATACTCAGTAGTTCTACGTGTCGAATTAAGTCATAAGCCTGGTACCTTGGGACGCTTGACCACATCCATCGGTGACTCTGGTGGAAATATTTTAGGTGTCGACATCGTAGAGGTCTCTGAAGACGTAATTATTCGAGACATTACGGTTCTAGCAGTAGGCGTCGAGCACGCGAATGTAGTGCGCGAAGCTGCCGAACAAGTAGAAGGCGTACATGTCAGAAGCGTAATGGATCGCACCTTCAGACTCCATCTAGGAGGCAAAATTGAGGTAAAAGGAAAGGTGCCAATCGAGACTCGTGACGACCTATCTATGGCATATACACCAGGCGTAGCGCGTGTCTCACTAGAGATAGCAGCTAAGCCCGTACAGGTTCATAAGTACACAATAAAATCAAACACCGTAGCAGTAGTGACAAACGGAACCGCTGTACTGGGACTAGGCAACATCGGACCTTATGCAGCACTACCTGTTATGGAAGGAAAGGCCCAGCTCTTTAAAGAGTTTGCCAATATAGATGCATTTCCAATATGCCTGAATACCACTTCAATAGACGAGGTAATCGAAACAGTAGAGAGGATAGAACCGGTCTTTGGGGGGATAAACCTCGAAGATATAGCTGCACCCGACTGTTTCGAGATTGAGGACCGGCTCAAAGGATCGCTTGATATACCAGTGTTCCACGACGATCAACACGGAACCTCAGTAGTAGTACTGGCTGCTCTACGAAACGCAGTTAAAGTGGTCAACAAGAAAATGTCCGATCTCTCAGTAGTTATCGCTGGAGCAGGAGCCGCGGGAGTCGCTATCGCCAAGATCCTCAACAACGCCGGTGTACCCAACGTGATGGTAGCCGATCGAAGGGGTTTAATATTCGACGGTCGAGAAGACTTCCAAGGCGCCAAGAGGTGGTTAGCCGAAAACAGTAACCCTGAAAAGAGAATGGGTTCTGTTGCGGATGCACTTCGAGGCACAGATGTCTTCATAGGTGTTAGCGGGCCAAACATCATACATAGAGACGATGTCGAACAGATGGCAGCCAAATCAATAGTCTTCGGATTAGCAAACCCAACTCCGGAGGTAATGCCTGAAGAGATCGAAGGAGTTGCTGCTGTAATTGCAACCGGACGATCTGATTATCCAAACCAGATCAACAACGTTCTATGTTTTCCAGGTATCTTTAGAGGTGCCTTGGATTCCAATGCACTGTCGATCACCGAAACCATGAAACTCGCCGCCGCCAACGCTATCTCAGCCGCCGTACCCGAGGAGGAACTCTCATCTAGCTACATAGTGCCCTCTGTATTCAATCGTTCAGTCGTAGGAGCGGTAGCTACAGCTGTAGCAGACGCTGCACGCAAAGAAGGAGTCATAAGGCACGATCCAGAGGTGTAGTTATCCAAATTAATGTAATGAGGGGTGAAGTGGCACCACTTCACCCCTCATCTGGTGGTCTAGACCGGCGTCGATCCGGTGACACCACGCTTTTCAGGCGTGTGCTCTACCAACTGAGCTACTAGACCACAGCGGACCTGACGGGATTTGAACCCGCGACCTCCGGCTTGACAGGCCGGCGTGCACTCCGAGCTGCACCACAGGTCCTCATTACACTGCGTGAGCTAAGTCATTCTAGCGACCTAGCACTATATCCGCTACCGTTTTCTAAAAGTACTACTGCGAGATCTACAATCTCCAGAGATCAGGACTCTAATTTGATAGTGGAATCTTGCATCGAGATGAATATAAGAATTTATAGCTAAAGGTCCGTTAATACGTTCCTTTATGGACATAATGAATGGGTACCTTGAGCCACTTATTAGCAAAGATTAAGAAGCCTCTTAAGGGCAAACGTAACGGAATTAGTCATCAGAACGACTTCCGGTATATCACAATAAGCGTGAACCTCACCACTCGAACGATACAGTTACGGTGTGATTGCGTTTATAGTAATAACTACATAAGCAACCGAAAGTGCATAGATCATGGATATTGACAAATCACAAAATAAAATCATTAAAGACTACCTAGACGGATTAGAAAAACATAAAGCAAAGCGCGGAAGAAGGCGTTCGCCAGAAACCATAAAAAGACGATTAACAGCTATCGACGACAAGCTTCCCACCGCATCAACTCTAACAAAGCTTCACTTAATTCAAGAAAAACTAGATCTTGATTCAGCACTAAAGGCACTTGAGACACCGGCAAATATAAACGATCTAGAACCTTTGTTCATCGAGGTAGCGAAGCCATATAGCGAGAGACACAATATCTCATATAGTGCCTGGAGAGCAATGGGCGTAAGACCAGAGATCCTCAAGCGCGCCGGAATCGTTGAAGCCTAGGCACTACTGTACAACTTCTAGGCTCGAGAGAAACGACTGGAACACCTTCCGACCTGAACTTGAGCCTACGAGATTACTCATTGCCCGCTCGGGATGAGGCATCATGCCAACCACGTTACGATGCTCGTTGCAGATCGCTGCGACGTGATCGACCGAACCATTCGGATTGTTTACGTATCGCAAAAGTATCCGATCCTCATCATTTAAACGCTTCAAATCCTCGGAACTACAGGTATAGTTACCCTCAAAGTGGTTGATCGGAAGTGATAGAGTTTCGCCCATCGATAGAGTCGCTGTTATGGGTGACTTAGTAGATATCACCTCACATTCGACTACGTCACAAAGAAAAGCTAGTCCAACATTTTTCTGTAGCGCTCCGGGTAGGAGGCCAGCTTCAGTAAGTACCTGGAAACCGTTGCAGATTCCCAATACAGTCTTTCCGGACATAGCGAACTCCACAACGGCCGACATAACCGGAGAGAACCGAGCTATCGCTCCGGGTCTTAGATAGTCACCATGAGCAAAACCTCCTGGAATTACTATGCTCGATAATCCTTCTAGATCCGTCTCACGATGCCAAATAAGTCTGGACTTAGCGCCCAGATCCAAAAGAGCTGCAGCAACGTCATGTTCGCAGTTCGTCCCTGGAAAGACCACAATTCCAACAACGTTACTCACCGTTAGTCTCCGTAATCTCAGAGACTGTGAAGTCTTGAATAACTGGGTTTGAAAGCAGTTCAAGTCCGATCTTCTTCGCCGCAGCCAGCGTTTCAGACTCGGAGGTAAGGTCGAACAGAACCAAAAAGCTCTTCCCAGATCTTACTCTTCGAACAGGAGCAACCTCCAGCGATCTAGCCGCCTCGGCTATAGTCAATCCCTCTGGATCTGAGACTCCTTCTTTTAGAAACACATCTATCTTTGCCTCGTAGCTCAACAAACACCCTCACAAATCACTAGTTGACATAACAATGTATCGAACAACTCTTTCACATACAATCACTGTAACCTATCGCCAAGATAGCAGACCTCACTGTCAGAGCCGGGCCAATCTAGAAAGGTTGAGCCCGTTAGGGACTCGTATATCGATATGTAGCTACTAGAGATCTGATCCCTTAAGGGATCAGGCAGATGAGGTGGCTCTCCATCTCCGCTCCAGGAGTTTCGAGAAAGCCAGTCCCTCAGGATCTGTTTGTCAAGCTGGACAGGTTCTACCGCACTTTGAAGTGAATCTGCTCTCCAATATCTCGAAGAGTCTGGAGTAAGAACTTCATCGCAAAGAGACAAAGCGTCTCCGATGTAACCAAACTCAAACTTGGTATCTGCAATGACTAAGCCCTTTCCCAGAGCTATGTCTAACGCCTTTTCATATATCTGGAAAGAAAGGTCCTCGAGCTGGACTGCTAGGTCCCTCCCCACTCTATCTCTCAACTCTGCATGAGATAGTGCCACATCATGACCTTCTTGTTCTTTTGTGGTAGGAGTAAAGATCGGTTCTTCGAAACGGTCTCCCAAGGATAAGTTCGCAGGAGCTGGACGACCGCCAATGCTTTGGTACCTTTGATACTCCTGCCACGCAGAACCTGCCAGAAAGCCCCTCACAACACACTCTATCGGTACCATATCTGCTAGTCTGACCTTAGTAGTACGACCCAAAAGACTCTCGTCCAGACCCAACTGACCGAGTGCATCCCCGCCCAAAAGTACGGGAGACTGAGTAGGTAGAACCCCTTCCAGCTCTTGAAACCAATACAACGACAAGGCGGTTAGAACTAATCCCTTGTGTAGAATCCCTTCACTCATTACGCGATCGTAAGCCGAAACCCTATCTGTAGCAACGACGACTAGGTGCTCAGAGTCTTCCTCTAAAACGTAAGAGTCCCTTACCTTTCCGATATGATCCAGAACAATCATATTCAGAGTCTCTCTTCAATTGATTCTAGGTTTTCGAGCACCTTCGACACATTACGCAGGAGTCTCTTCTCATCCATCACCCGCCTGAGCTCCTCCTCGTCGATTATCACTTCGGGGTCATCGACCAAAACATCAAAGAACTGCATTTTTCCGTCATAAGCAACCCTCGCATCCCGTTGGACTATTCGATAGGCTTCGTCTCGGCTTAATCCGTGCTCCACAAGAAGCAGCAGAACAGACTGAGAGAAGTACAAGCCAAGCGAACGCTCAAGATTCTCTCGCATATTTTCTGGGCGTATCTCTAGGTTCTCTATGAGCCAGCGAAACTTCTTTATCCCATAGTGAGAGAGGTGGAAAGCGTCTGGAACAACTACACGCTCTACTGAAGAGTGTGAGATATCTCGTTCATGCCATAGAGCAACATTCTCCAAAGATGCACTTAAGTATCCTCGAAGCACGCGGGAGATGCCAACCAATCGCTCAGCTACTATGGGGTTCCGTTTGTGTGGCATTGCAGAGGAGCCCTTTTGTCCACTTTGGAAAGGCTCAAATACCTCGCCTACCTCGCTTCTTTGAAGATGCCTTATCTCCGTCGCGAAAGATTCTAGTGAAGTAGTAAGCGACGTCAGTGAGTACATTACCTCAGCATGGATGTCTCGGGCTATTACCTGAGTCGCCGAGATAGGTTTTAGCTCTAGAAGAGACAGTGCATAGTACTCGACCATTGGCTCGATATTTGAGTATGTCCCGACAGCTCCAGAGAGTTTTCCAACTGAGATCTGTGAGAAAGCTTTGGCAAGTCGGTTATAGTCTCTCTCCATTTGATACGCCCATAACGCGACCTTTGCTCCAAAAGTCGTGGGCTCGGCGTGCATACCATGTGTGCGACCCATCTCCGCTGTGCCGCTATGTTTTATGGCTAACTCCTTCAGCGACAAGATAGTTTTTTTAACTTCCTCGCTCAATATACCTAGAGCCTCTCGAATCTGGATTGAAAGAGCAGTGTCAACAACGTCGGATGACGTCAACCCAAAGTGAATTAACGAAGACTCATTCAAGTTAACTCTTCTTTGCAAAATATCAACGAAGGCAGCAAGATCGTGGTTTGTCGTCACTTCTCTTTCAAGAACCTCGCTCACAAAAGAGTCGTCAACCACGGGAAGGTTGTCTTTAATTTTCCCAAAATCCTCTTCGGTTGCCAGGCCGAACTTAACGAAGGCTTCAACTACTGCCAACTCGACCGACGTCCAAATCTGCATACGATGCACATCTGAGAAGATCTCTCGCATCTCTTCGGTTTCATATCGACTGATCAAAACGCCCTCACTTCTAAAACCTTCTTAGGCACCAATATCCCTTCTGTAGTGCATTCCCTCAAAGGAGATCTCTGAGACAGCACTATAAGCTCTAGATCGCGCTTCTTGGAGCGTAGGCGCTTCTCCAGTTACCGCCATTACTCTTCCACCAGAGACATAAAAAGCGTCTCGTTCCGAGTCGTAAGAGGTTCCTGCAAAGAACACCTTTACACCATCTTTTTCTGAAGCACGCTGAACGCCAGTAATCTCCGCACCTGTTTGAGTTGACGCTGGGTACCCTGGTGCTGCTAAAACAACGGTCAACAAGCTCTTAGGTGAAACTTTCAGGGAGGTACCAATCTCTCCAACTGCGCAACCGAAAAGGATATCTCCTAAGCCCTCCTCAACCTTTGGCAGTACAACTTGTGTCTCTGGATCTCCAAATCTCACATTAAACTCGATGATCTTTGGACCAGACTCGGTAACCATAACACCGGCGTACAACACTCCCCGATACTGTATACCTCTTCGCAACAGCTCTTGAAGAGTAGGCTTTACTAAAGTATCGAGAATCTCCTCTTGGAGCGAGTCACTCGCCCACCCAAGTGGTGCATAAGCTCCCATACCGCCTGTATTTGGACCCTCGTTACCCTCCAATAGTCGCTTGTAATCAGTAGCAGCAGGAAGAGCAACTGCACTTCGGCCATCGCACAGGGCAAAAAGTGATAGTTCTCTACCCAAAAGAGCTTCTTCAATCACAATCGTACGGCCCGCTCCTTTGAAGCGTTGACCGGTCATTTTCGCAACTATGTCTTCTTTTGCCTCGTCCAATCTTTCAGTGACTAAAACGCCTTTTCCTTCAGCTAATCCGTCTGTCTTAATCACATAAGGGGGTTTCATAGACTCTACATACGAGAGCGCACTCGAGATATCGCTAAAGCTGCGATGCTCTGCGGTTGGTACTTTGGCAGCTACGAGCACATCCTTTAGAAACGCCTTCGACCCTTCGAGCCTCGCCCCATCTTTTGAGGGTCCAAAGACAGTTTTCGAGTGCCCTCTAAGTCTGTCCGCCAATCCCTCAACTAAAGGTTGCTCAGGTCCGATCACATATAGATCGGCATCGATATCCAGCGGATCTTTATCGCTTAGATCGAAGTACTGTCCAAGTGCACTACTTCCAGGGGCGACCACTACTTCATGCTCCTTGGAGAGCATGAAGGCTAATGCGTGTTCCCTACCCCCTGAGCCGACTACAACGATTCTCATCTAAAACTCACAAATTGATCACGCTCTGGACCTGTTCCAACCAACGTTATCGGAACCTCAAGCTGTTCCTCTAAAAAACTGAGATAGGTTCGAGCGTTGTAAGGAAGTTCTTCTTTGGTCGTGACCTTGGTCAAATCTTCCATCCAGCCTTCAAAGCTCTTATAAACTGGTCTCGCCTTATGGAAGTCGGATTGATGATATGGTAGGTCCGACGTTCTTTCCCCGTCGACCTCGTACTGAGTTGCAACTAAGATTTCTGGGAAAACGTCCAGTATATCCAACTTGGTTATAGCTATCTCGGAGACTGAGTTCAAGGCGACCGCTTGACGCAGAAGCACCAGATCAAACCAACCGGTACGTCTTTTCCTTCCTGTATTGGTCCCGAACTCGAACCCCCGTTCTACTAGCAGATCGGCAACATCACCTTCTAGTTCTGTCGGGAACGGTCCAGCTCCGACTCGAGTCAAGTACGCCTTGGCGACACCTATAACTCTGTCTATTTGGCGAGGCCCTAGCCCGGAACCTGTACAGGCACCCCCTGCCGTCGGGTTTGAAGAGGTAACGAATGGATACGTTCCGTGGTCAAGATCTAAAAACGTCGCTTGAGCTCCCTCAAGCAGTATCTCCTGACCCTTCTTGTAAGCTCGATGCAGTATTCCAACGGTATCGGAGATCATTGGAGCCAACTTAGGCGCGTATACGTCGAAGTAGTCTGAAAGGATTTTACTTTCA
>JAJYFP010000018.1 GCA_021790855.1 Actinomycetes bacterium | reverse complement strand
CATCTTCGCCGTCGGAAAATCTTCGACTACATCGATCCCCAAAGACGACCCACCATATCGAGGTTTTACAATATAGGGACCCTGAAAAGGAATAGATTCTGTGTTCGCATCAAATAAAATCCGATCCAGAGTAGATATGCCAAGATCTCTGACAACACCAGCAAACGCCAACTTGTCCATACCTAACGCCGCTGCTCGAGCAGTAGGACCCGTATAGTGTATACCTGCCAGATCGAAGGCGCCCTGTAACGATCCGTCCTCCCCGGCACCGCCGTGGCAGCAGTTAACAACGACATCTATGTCAAGCCTTTTGGACTTGGATAAGAGTCCGGCCGCCCCGGAATAAAATCCCCCGTCTGCACCAAGTCGTAGTGAGATTGGAACAGACTTTGCTGGGAGTCCATCGGCAAAGTCCTTTGCCTCAGCACCTACCGCAACTTGACAAAACTCCTCTTGTTTAGTCCAGTAAATCGGAAGAACCGGGACCCCTTCAGAACTTAATGCCCTTACCGCCTGAAGTCCGGTAAGGATTGAGATGTCATGTTCTGGCGACCGACCACCAAACACTACCCCTACAGCAGCCATAAGTTAACCTCATCGTATCGTTAGAAAACTTCGACTCTCATCCTATGGCTTCGGTCAAGGAAAGTGATCTGGTAAGTCATTTTCATATAAGACAACGTCTCGATCTGATAAGTATCTCCTAACCCAGGAAACCGCCGCTTCTCTCGTTCTGACCTCGACGATTTGAGTCAAATTTGCGCCAGAGCCAGCAGCTCCTTCTCTTGCTCCTTGCCGGAGGGCTTCTTGGTTTGTTCGACCGACAATAATAAGAATCGATGCGACATCTGCAATAGCTTTGGCGAATCTTAGGTTTTCTATGAACTGTTTGTGACCAAGTTCAACCATCCCAGGGGTTACGACAACTCCACGCTTTCCAGACTCAACTCGTCGCTGAAGAGCAGCTAAAGCTCGCCGTGCTCCTGCAGGATTGGAGTTGTAGGTGTCATCTAAGATCTCAACGCCTACGTCTCCAGCTACAACCGCATTTAGCCGATTTGGTGGCGCTTTGATCTCAGAGAGAGATTCGCAAAGCGCGTTCTCCGTTACACCTACCGCAAGTGCTGCTGCCACAGCACACGCAAGGTTTCCTGCAGAGATATCGCCTTCGTCAACCGCCCCGATACGCCTCTGTTCTACATAGACAACCAGCTGCCCCTCGTCATTGTTTTTTACGCTCACGTATGCAGAGAAGTCCCGGTCAGAGACTCTCATCACTTTCTTTCCCCCTAACTCGAGGGAGTTCGCCGCAAGCGCTAGCTTGGGATAGTCCACATTGACAACAACAGTATGAGCCTGCTGAGTAATCTCAAGCTTTGCTTTTAAGATCTGATCCTCTGATCCGAAACGTTCAAGATGCACCGGTCCCAAGGCACACAACACCGCCACATCTGGAGGGATCCAAGAACAAAGGCTAGCAATCTCACCATGTCCAAAAGTTCCCATCTCTGCCACCAAGAGCTCTGTCGAGGCGTCGAGATGCTCGTTTATGGTGCGGGCCAGGCCCGCCCTGTTATTGAACGAAGCCGGTGAAGCTAGTACGGTCATAGAGCTTCTTGTCAAAGTCGCGATGTAGTTCTTAGTAGTCGTCTTACCAAAAGATCCAGTAATGGCAATGACTTTTGGATGATTGCGCTTTAGCTTATTCTCGGCTTTAGTTACGAATTTCGATAGTGCCCGTGACTCTATCGGCCTGGTCAACCACAGAGATGCCTCAACTAAGAAAGGCATCAGCAACGGGGCCAAACAAAGGTATAAGTACACAAATGAAAGCTCAAAAGATGCGACAAGCCCTACGGCATATACACACGTCAGTGTCAACATAAGTCTTTTCATGCGAGCAGTTAATGCCAACTTTGACGTTCTGCCTCTAATGGAGAGTCCGAGCGGGAAAACTATAGCCACGACCGCTACTGCACCCACCAATACCACTCTTACCTTTAGTGGGACCACTTCTCTAGCTTGCAAGGCTGCAGAAAAGTAGCCCACTGCAAAGGCAATAGTATTGATTCGGGCCGTCTTATAAGACCACCACCTAAGAGCAAACTTAGTCGTATACGTGAGTATGTAGTGCTCTCTTTGAGCCACTCGCAGCCACTTGATAGCTGCTAGTGAAGAGGCTATGGTCCCCATAGCTCCGGCGATGTAAAGTACAAACGTGTCAGTGGTCAAGAGATTGCTCCAATACGTTACGGACATGGTTCAAAATTGATTCAGACACGCTCGAAGGGTCTTGCAACGGCAGCATATGACCAACTCCTGGGAGTGATACCAAGGTGGCTTTAGGCATCATCGTAAGGGCTACACTGGCTTGGGTGATGGAAGTAACCTGATCCAGCTCCCCAAAAAGTAGAGTCGTATCTATGTCTACCTTTGGTAAAAGAGACCTGTAGTCCTCGTTCACAGACTTTACCAGGATCTCGCGCATGACTCCCCGAGCGTTACGGTAGTCTTCAGAACCATATTTCTTTCTAAGTTCTTCCATCTTCTCTTCGCTCAAGATGCCAAGAGACCTTAGCTTTCGTGCCACCTTAATTGACGTAGCCACCTTAGACTGAGCATTTTTCCTTATCAAAGGAGTACCAATTAAGACAATCCCACCAAGGCCGGGAACCATATCGTGTGCCGCCATCTGAAGAGTAACTCTTCCTCCAAAGGAGTGTCCAACGATTACGACGCCCTTCCCTCCGACCTTGGACGTCTTGATCTCGCTGAGAAGTTCAGTCATATATCGGCCGTAGTCGTACGTGGAAAACGCACTTTTTGGTGGTGGAGAACTCCCAAAACCTGGAAGATCGACAGCTATGATCTTCAAGTCCGAGAAAGCCTCGCTTTGAGACAAAAGATTCCGAACCTCTGCGTAGTCAGCAGAGCTTCTACCCCATCCGTGCATTAGTAAAACAACTAAGTCTCCTTCGCCGTCAACCTGAGCGAAGACCCCGCCATCACAAAATCCCTTTAGCACTAAGTACTCTCCCTAGTAGTGAATCGCAAGGAGCCCATGCGATTATAGCACTGAGAGATTCTAGCTACATGTGTCGCTTGGTCGATTACTAGCCTTCGCTCACACCTTGTCCATCGTCGAATTGAGAACTCGAGGATGTAAATACCTCATCCTCGTCGTCAAGGTAAGCCAAACACCATGATGCGTGTCCTTCTTCGGAGTCCCCTCCGCACTCCTCACATTTAACCTTGGGTTCGATAAACGCTCGCTTGGCCTTTCTCGCCTCTTCAAACTTGCGGTGGCGTCCTTTTTTCACGAGCAGCTCCTCGAATAATTAGACAACTACATAACATCTTAGAGCCTAGTCACAAAATGAAACTTCATGACTACGCTGGATCTACGCAAAACTTATGTAACAACTTAAACGCACATTGGTCACTTGTAATTCCATATATTAGGCTTCATTGACTGTCTTAGCTACTAACGTTTTTCTTATATGGAAGAAGCATTCGACCCAAATGAGATGCTAGACCGCTTCAAGTTGCGAGCCGAGGCGGTAAAGGCGCGCCAGATTCCACCTGTCGAAGGACAAGAGAGGCGTAGATTCGTCGAACAAGCTCGCCTCGATTACTTCGATTTTTCTATTATTGCCGATGGGCAAGCGACTTTAGACAACGGTATTTTGACCATAACGGTCGATTTAAGACCTAACGAAGATAACGAGCGATCTTAGAGACGTACAACTCAGCCTCTCCTTCTCCATAGCGATGGCGGGGCCAGAAAAGGCCCTTAAAGCCGTCACCTTTAGATCGTGGAATAACATGACAATGAAGATGAGGGACCGATTGACTCACCACATTGTTGTTTAATAGTAATGTTCCCTGACTACCGCATCCTTTCATGACCGCAACTGCAAGTCGTTGGACAACCACAAAATACTCTCTAGTCATGTCATCAGGAAGTACAAATAAGTTTTCATAGTGCGTTTTAGGAACCACTAAGACGTGACCAAGAACGAGTGGGGACTTATCCAAGAACGCCACTGCAACATCGTCTTCGTAGACAAAGTCCGCCTTTTGGCGCTTACTCACAATCTCGCAGAACACGCATCTGTACAAGGGTCACACTCCAAGGAATATCAACTATCGATTAGAACACCTCTTCAGATATATCTAGACGTAACTTGATCTCAGAGTGCATAAAATAACATAATTGAACAGATGGCATCGAAAAGGTTACTTGGTCTCGACATTGAGGGCAGAACTTCTAAGGCGTTTTGGATTGACACAGACGACGCCCTATGCAACCTTGTAGAAACTCTGATTCACGACAACTCGTTGGCTATAGATACTGAGTTTCACAGAGAAAAGACGTACTATCCAAGGCTAGCGTTAGTTCAAGTTGCACGAGACTCTGGCGAGGTAGCGCTGATAGACCCCTTCAGAGTAGAACTCAAGCTACTTCTACCTCTTTTTGAAAGCAACATAGAGTTTATCTTTCACGCCTTTGACCAGGATCTTGCGATACTTGAACGATCCGTAGGAGTCATTCCGTCCCGATTGTATGATACACAGATAGCAGCAGCCTTCTTGGGAACCGCCCGAGCAGGACTTGGAACACTTTTGGAAAAGTTCTTAGGAGTAAAGGTACAAAAAGCCGACAGGTTCTCTGACTGGACTGTGAGACCCCTAAGCAAAGGGCAAGTCGACTATGCATGCACAGATGTCGTATATCTGCATAGCCTTCGCGACGCTATCAACAAAGAACTCTTGCGACTCGGCCGGGTCAGATGGGTGGACGAAGAACTCCAGAGAACTTTAGAAAGACAACACAAGTTCGTAGAACCAGAGCTAGCTTGGCTCAAGATAAAGGAGTGTCGCACTCTAGACGAGCAGTCAAAAAGAGTAGCCCGCGCACTTGGTGCTTGGCGAGAACTCACTGCAAGAGAAAATGATATTCCTTGTAGATATGTGCTTTCAGATTTGGCGGTAGCCACAATAGCCCATGCCAAGCCACGCTCTTTAGATGTGATGCTAAACCTCAGAGGGGTAGATGCCAAGAGGATGAGCACCAAGATGCAGATGGAGATCATGCACACCATAAAAGAGGGGCTTGCATCGAATCTGCCTACGGAGTCCGTAAGCGATAACACTCCTTATCCAAAACATCTAACACCTTTGGTACAGTTATGCCAAGCCTGGGTCACGTCCGTTGCTCAGAAGTGTCAGATCGACGCGGTAATTGTAAGTTCCAAAGATGACATACAGGATCTTCTGACCAATAAAGAGAGTGCTCGCCTGCGCAACGGATGGAGGTATGAACTTGTCGGCAAAGAGATTATGGCCCTCATCGAAGGACGCTCGGCTATTGAGATCCAAGGGCGAGAGGCATTAGAGATAGTTCCTCGCGGATAATAGCAGCATCTCAGAGACCTTTTCACGCGCTTACTTTATCACTGAGCATCCAAAGATGCTCCTATGCTCCGACTATATCTATTTATTTTATTATTATCTGTACTTCACTCAACACAGGCCAGCACTACGCTTTGGAATGCCCCGCCTCATGGGATCTCAAAGTATTCGCACCAGGCAGTACTCTTTTTTCCCTCTACGAAGCACCATTGTATCGCCAAAGAGGAGATCGCTTTGAGAAATCTTTCGGTCAACTCCGACCCTTTCATCGTTGACATATAGACCTCCCTGACTAATGGTCCTGCGTGCCTCGCTTTTTGACTTTACAAGAGGGCTGAGAGCTACCAGCTCGACTGGGTCAGAAAGCGAGTCGAACACTGAGCTTGGGACCTCGATGCTCGGCGCCTCACTCAACGCCAACAAGAGAACCTCTTTTGTAACGCTCTTGAGACTGTCGGAGTACAAAACAGATGAAGCTTGTTCCGCCTTGCGAGCTTCCGCCTCTCCATGCACAAAACTTACGACGCAGTACGCCAACCTATGGTGAGCTCGCCTCTTGTCTGCAGATGCAGCTACATCTTTTTCAAGTTCCTGTATCTCCTGAAGATCCAAGAAAGTGAAGTATCTCAGGTACGTTCCCACCATGGCGTCCTCAGATCTTACAAAGAACTGATACATCTCATAGGGCGAGCTTTTCGCGGGATCTAGCCAGACAGCGTTGCCCTCGGACTTTCCAAACTTCGTACCATCTGCTTTCGTCACAAGCGGAGTAGTCATCCCAAAAACTCCCTTGCCCGACACTCGACGTATGTAGTCGATACCAGATACAATGTTTGCCCATTGATCTGATCCACCAAATTGAATCTCCACGTTATAAGGAGGTAACGAGAGTTGATAAAAGTCGTACGCTTGCAACAGCATATACGAAAACTCAGTATAGGAAAGAGACGCTCCCTCTCCTAGACGATTTCGAATGGAGTCTTTCTGCAACATGGGAGAGATGTTAAAGTACTTGCCCACATCTCTTAAAAAGTCCAGCAACCTCATTTGAGAAAACCAGGTTGCATTGTCTACCAAAAGAGCATCGCTTTGCTGTCCGGCGTCAAAGTCCAAGTAGCGGTGCAGCTGCTCTGAAATCGATGCTAAGTTGTGTTGAAGTTGATCCTCAGAAAGCAAATTACGCTCAGAAGACCTTCCCGAGGGATCTCCAATCATACCAGTTGCGCCGCCAGCAACGAAAATTGGGCGATGGCCATACAGTTGCAGCCGACGCATAGTGACTATCTGAAGCAAGTTCCCCACCGTCAAAGAGTCTGCACTGGGATCAAATCCCACGTATATTGAGGTTTTAGTGTTGTCCAGGATATTTTCAAGCTCGGAAGAGCTCATCTGGTAAATCACACCTCGATCTTTTAGGTCCTTAGAAAGACTCATCTACCAACTCTCTCAACTTCGTAACTCCGTAAAGGTCAAACTCACGTTTCAGACATACTACCAGCTTATCTCATATATCTGGAGTGGATGGGCGCAGCTTAGGTACACATCGACTCCCATAGCGATCCTTTCCAGCACGAACAAACGCCAGCACGGTATCTTCTTTATTTAGACGCTCACGTTTACTCAGCCAAGTTGAGTCATACTCTAAGACCTATCTCCTCGAAAGAAGATAAGTCATCAAACGGCACCAGGACGACAACTACGAAGCTGCTCTTGTGACGTGGACAACGGTATCTCCGCTTCCGAAGTAGACGGTACCACCTGGGTAGGACCAAGTTAGTTCGGGATATCCATCATAGACAACGGTTCCAGTTGAAAAAGGGCGACCCCATAGAGACTCCACCTGTGACTCGCTGGCACCGTAGGGGATGTACGGATAGCTCGAAGTTGCAACAGATGGCGCTGGCGCGGTAGTTGTCGGACCTAAAGTACCTGAGGTGGAAGCCATGCTGGTCGTCACCTGAGCTTGGAGGGACACAGCATTGTTCCACATAGAGTTAAACCACGAAAGTGCCTGGTCTCGAATGGCGCCATTAGTGGAAATGATTCCGACTTCCCGATTGTTCATCATCGATGGATACGAAAAGTTCTGAGATCCAACGAATGTTTCACTAGAAGTCACTATCAGCTTGGCGTGCAGGTACACCGAAGAAAGCGTCCTAACCTGCACACCAGCCCGTTCAAGCTGCAAAGCGTATGATTGTTCGCTATATGAGAGGTAAGAGGGTAAGAGTACCCGAGCTGTCCCAGCATGACTCTCAATAGCGCCATAGATCAAAGGAACGTCTCCAAGTTCCTCCGTGGCGATCTCTACAGGACCTGAGAGATCGATCATGTCTACAAGCGCAGAGGTGGAACCAGGAGAGACGACGAGGTTCTGACGTGGGTTATACCCGGCAAGATCTCCACTCCAGTCAGCACTAAAGAGATCGCCCAAGTCAGAGACAACTTGAGGATCAGTGGTCATAACTGCATCCTCAGCGTTGCTGCCATCAAACGCACTTATCGTCGCGTTAGGCGAACCCAGTATCGCTACTTGATCTTTCTTGCCAGGATCGACGACGATGTACTTAGCATGATCAAAGCTATAGGATCCTTCAAAACGTGCAGGTGCCGTTCGAAGAACAACGCCCGTGCCAGCAAAAGCTGACTGGCATTGGCTCAGTGCAGTGGGATCCTTATAAGGATGACCATCGACGATAACGTCCACCTTCACGCCTCGTCTCGCCGCTGTGACAAGCGCTGAAATCAATGCTTGATCAGTTAGCAGATACTCATTGATCAGTATCTGCGAGGAAGCACTTGAGATGACTCTCAGCCATGGCGTCACGCCATCTGCAGGTTCACTGAGAAAAGTCATTGAGCTAGGCGCCGAATTGGATGTCGTCGGACTGGACACATCCGTCGTAGGCGAAGGAGCGTAACTTGTCGAAGATGCCGTGCTAGAAGAGGGGTTCGGAGCTGATGATGACACAGACCGTGACACTGACGTTTTTGATACGTCAGTGTTGGATCTACCACATCCAAAAAGTATTGCTCCACACAAGCACTGAACCAGAATTCCTTGAGCTATCCTCAGCAGTCTCCGATGCATCTGGTTATCCTTGGTCTCCAGTGGCCGTTTCCTCAATAAAACGCTATAAATAACAGCCTAACGTCGCTATGTTACAAGACTTTTGTCGTTGCGTGTTGAACTCGACATTACATTTGCCCGAATTGCAAACAGATGAATCCTGGGCTAAGAGGGTGTCATTACACCTCACAATACTATCTCACCCAGGAAATCTTAAGCTATGTTTGTCACACAAAGTGACCTGTATCGCTTACGTAAATTTTTCGGTAAACCTCCACTGGAGTGGTGAACCCTATGTGATCCACCTCTAATGTGAGAAGACCGACCAAAATAGATATGGGAGGAAATCACATGAAGGGCAAGAAGCACACGCCAGATCAAGTCATCGCAAAACTTGCAGAGGGTGACCAGATGCTGAACGAGGGCAAAACCGTCGCTGAGGTAGCTCGGAGCTTTGGCATCACCGAGACTACCTGGCATAGATGGAAGAACACTTATGGCGGAATGAAGGCCAATGATGTCAAACGACTCAAGGAGCTCGAAGCGGAGAACCGAAGGCTCAAGACAATCGTGGCTGACTTGTCTCTCGACAAGGCCATGTTAAAGGAGTTGGCTGAGGGAAACTTCTAACCCCGGATCGCAGGCGCAGCGCTGTGAAGCTGCTGCGACTACGGTTCGGGGTCTCCGAGAGAAGAGCCTGCAAGGTCACCGGTCAACCAAGATCTACTCA
>JAJYFP010000017.1 GCA_021790855.1 Actinomycetes bacterium | reverse complement strand
TGTATAGGCCGGTCTGTTCAGACTGTCTAATCAGTTGCGGTACGACGAAGCCAAGACTTGGATCTATACCAACCCACTCAGTCGTCAGCATTCTATGTCTTTGCAGATCACGAAATGCTCCGTAGTCACTTACGACCTCAAAGGTGTAGTTGGCGACTTCGAAAGCGCGACCGGGCTTATGTCGCCGATTCAATCTATCCCCTGAATACTCCCGAAAGAGTCTGATACGTTTGTCAGCCGACAACGACTCGACTATGGCTCTTATCTCTTCATTTGAAAGGCCGCTATACTCAAAGACAATCGCCTCTAAGATCTTTCTCTCTGCTTGACGATCAAAGGCTATTAAGCGAACATCTGAGTCGCTATATCCACCTATATCAGCACTCTCTGGCACAATTTCGTCGACAATCTCGCTCAGACATTGACGCTTTTTTGATCTATACTCGACCCAAGCTCCTCCCCGATCCGGACGGTCTAGCCGAGATAGAAACGATGGAATCACTTTTTGCAGTTCATCCAATATCAGCTTGGCGAAGACTCTCGCCTCATTGAGAGGATGAGACCGAAGTCTCATCACCAAGTACTCATAAGACTGGGGACTGCCATAGATACCAAGATTAGAAAGCGTCCCAACTGGTAGAACTCCTCTTGCGGTATCGAATGCGACAGCTCTAAGGGAGCGCATCATCTCCGGTTCCTCTGGGTCTCCATATCGTTGTAAAAGGTGTTCAAAAACTCGTCCTTGGATAGCTGTATAACTTTCGAACAGCCCACTCATTCGTTCCTCAAACATGTTTTCGTACGCAGTTGACACAACCTCTTCGGGAACAACGTACCTAAATCTTCCCATGTTATTTCGATCACCGAAGTTCAAGTATCGAGTCGACTGCTCCAGAAACGACATAAGTCTGCTTCTTTCAAGCACCTTCGTGAGTACGTTCGAGACCTGCTCACAGGCGAGGTGGACACCGCCAAGTTGTGCGACAGAGTCGTCTCCATACTCCAAGATCACCCTTTCAAAGAGCTTCTCTGAGCGTTCCAAGCCCACCGTTGTCACCGCAGAACTCACAACTGGGGCAGAGTCGTAAAATTCATCTAAGAACAGACGCCTGAGAGATTTATTGGTCCGAGAGTATCTAGCAAATAGAGCCGCCTTCACCGTCTCAGGAAGGTTTATCAGTGCAAAAACTGGACCATCGATATTGGTAAAGAAGTTTGAGAGTACCTCTCGTTCTTCATTCGAAAACTCTTCCTGGCTAAAGTACATCATCCAACCTCAGGTTCCTACGTTCACCATCCATGAGACTCTATCCCCACAGGCAGTCATGTGCCTATTCAATCTTGATGAATGGATAGTATCATCACCGCTCTCCGTCAAGGCCGTTACATCTCAGAAGAGGCAAAAAAGACCTGTGATGACAGCGCTACAACCCCTCGAAAACATGCCTCGATCGCATCCGACGCTGCCTGCGCCGTAACTTGTTGTGGCGCAACCTCGCTTATCTGGCGCAAAAGGTCGATCGTCTGTTTAATGTTACGCACAAAGTCTCCCGGAGGAATTCCGGTACCCTTTAGCGAACTACCGATATCTTCTCCACACGCCCAGAGGTATGTAACCCCAGCAAAACCGCCATCTGGAGCTTTGGTCAACGGAAGGCGCGACGCAGCCTCCTTCTTTACCAGCTCTCTCCATAACAACGAAAGAGACCCAAATCTCTTAGAGACCTCCCTATTTGGCAGATCAGTAAGGTCTCTGTAGTTTGGTTTGGACTCATAGGTCAGCGTCGATACGAGAGCTGCGAGCGAAGAGGGTGACAGACCATCAAATAGATTCGCTTCTATCGCCAACGAACATAGAAGATCTGACTCTGAGTATATTCTCGAAAGTCTCTCACCTTTATCCGTAAGCGACCAGTTGTCAACATATCCGTAAAACTCTAACACCTCTAACACTCGGTTCAACTGTAAAGCCAAGGACTCCATCTTCGACTTGATCCTCATCTCAACGTCGCCAACGCGATGTCGAAAACGTTGGAGCTTTTTAAACGAAGCAACGTGTTCATCGAAGTGTTTACAGGCGCTAAAGAGATCCAACGTGGCCACTGTATCGTTTTCAACTTTCTGCGATGACTCCTCGGTTTCGCGTGAAAACGACGGCTCCCCCAGCTCTGTTCCTTCGACTAGAGAGTTTTTCAGCAGATCTGATACCTTCCATCGAAACTCTTTAGAGCTTGGATCATATGGAGTCGGAAGCTTCAGCCATCCCACCGAGCTTAGGTACTCGGACTGCAGACTTCCAACGCGATATGTCCTAGAAGAGCTAGATACCAAGGTAAGCTTGACTCGGTTTTTAGAGCGGACACCCACCGACACGACCGCAAGCCTCACACGTTTGCTTCGATCACGAGCGCTCGGAGCACTTAACACTGAACCAACCTTTATACGGTGAAGATCCAACTCTAACTTATGTAGCTGCGCCTTTTTGGTATCTTGCTTCTTTGAAGTACGCTCTGCTTCTTTTCTTTCGAGATAGTCAATAACATCCCCGAATTCACAAGTAAGAGACTCTTCCGCCGCCACCAGGCGTCCCCGAGTACGTGCCAATTCTGCCTCTAACTCGACTACCTCCGAGTCTGCACTGTACTGAGCAAACGACAGATTCAATAGGTGTCTAGCAGTGTCAGGGAGATATCTCTTGACTAAGTTTGAGGCCATGTTATAGGTCGGTCTAAAAGAGGATCGGATGGGATAGGACCTGTTCTGTGCCAGTGACGCAGCCTGCATAAAAGTTGTAGATGAGTTCCAAAGCACATAGCAGTAACCGACATCGTCTATTCCGCGACGGCCAGCCCTACCTGCTAGTTGCGTATATTCACCACCACTTAGTAGCACATGTCTTTCACCGTTGAACTTAGTGAGTTTTTCAATCACGACTGAACGTGCGGGCATATTTATACCTAAAGAAAGCGTCTCTGTTGCAAACACAACTTTGATCAATGCCCTCTCAAAGCACGCCTCCACCACCTCACGAAATGGTGGAACCATTCCGGCATGGTGAGCGGCGATACCCGCGTCAAGCGCAGCCATAAACTCTTCGAAGTGCAGTGACGTAAGGTCCTCGTCGGAAAGGTTCGCTAGATGGAGATCTAGTACCTTACGAATCTCATCACGTTCAAACGCCGTAGTTAACCGAATACCACTGTTGAGTGACTCCCTAACAGCCTCATCACAACCAGCCCGAGAAAATATAAAATAGATAACTGGAAGTCGATCCTCATCGTTTAGCAACGATACAACTCTTGACCGTTTTGGCTGGAAAGCTTTCGGCCTTCCCCCACGCTTGAAAGGTGCCTCTGCAAGCCAAGGAGCGTCGTAGTGAACCCCTTGGGGGTTAGGTCGATCATCTATAAACGTGTCTATAGCCTCTAGTTGATTCGACCTCTTAT
The DNA here is from genome assembly GCA_021790855.1 of Actinomycetes bacterium. Next base: position 5,773 of record JAJYFP010000017.1, on the reverse strand, counting down.
TGCCCACCACGTATCGATGCTGCAACTCAACTGGCCGAGTCTCTTCTATAACAGCCTCCATAGACCCTCGAACAGTTCGCATCCAGTGGGCGAACTCCTCAGCGTTAGAGACGGTAGCAGAGAGGCAGACTAACGAAATGGTCGGCGGAAGGTGGATAATCACCTCCTCCCATACCGCTCCCCTGTACGGATTTTGCAGATAGTGAACTTCGTCAAGAACGACAAGACCAATCTGGCTAAGGTCGTGATTGTCTGCATAGATCATGTTACGAAGAACTTCAGTGGTCATAACTACGATCGGAGCGTCAGCTCTTATCGAGTTATCACCGGTCAGTAGTCCCACCTGATCCGCTCCAAAGTATGCGCAGAACTCCAAGTACTTTTGATTCGACAGAGCCTTGAGGGGAGTTGTATAAAAGGATCTCTTCCGCTCGAACAACGTTTTGAAGATCGCATAGACACCGACAAGAGTCTTTCCAGAACCCGTGGGTGCCGCCACAAGAACCGACTCACCTGAGTCTAAAAGATCTATAGAACGTTCCTGGAACTCATCTAACTCAAAGTCAACCGAGCCAAGAAACTTCTTTAGTAAGCTGCTGTCTGCCACGCTAGGTTCATGCTAGCCGCCCGATATCTCATTTACCCTACCTCGTGTCAAAACTCGTCCGATAAGTATAGACAGTTCATAAAAGACCACAAGTGGAACGGTAAGCGCGAAAAGCGAGTAAGGGTCTGAGCTTGGGATGAAGACGGCTCCTGCCGCAAAGATAAGTACAATCGCCCATCTTCTAGATTTTGCCAACTTCGTTGGCGTCACGACACCGAGCAGCTCTAAGCTCACAAGAATGACAGGGAACTCGAAAGCAGCTCCAAAGGCCGCCATCAACACCACAATAAAGCCAAGGTAACTTTGAGGAGTATATAGCGGGTGAATCTGCGGACCCGCCGCACCTTGAAGGAATAGTAGCGCCTTGGGAAACACTAAATATGCTACGTAAGCTCCACCAACGAAGAGCAGGAATGACACAAAGACAAAGGGGATCGCATACTTCTTTTCAGCTTTTTTCAAACCTGGAGCTATGAACGCCCATACCTGATACATAACTACCGGCAGTGCGACAAATAGCCCACCAAATGCCGATATCTTGATGCGCCATGTGAAGCCGTCCAAAGGGCCATTGACATAAAGTTGACAGTGACCAGATCCGTCTACAACACATAGAGGGTGCATAAAGAATCTGAGGACGTTGTCGTAAAACGCATAGGCTACTATTGCTCCAATAGTGATAGCAAAGGCTGAGATGACTAACCTTTTCCTCAACTCCGCAAGGTGTTCTATCAGCGTCATTGCGTCTGGATCTGATCGTTTCTTCCTCAGGATCTTGGCCAAGGCAGGTTCCTCAATTCAACTCTGGTGAACCAGATACAAAGGCACCTTTGCCGGCATCCATGAATACAGGCCAGCTATGATCTTCGTGTGAACCGGACCTCAAGGAAGCCGCCCAACGAGCTGGCGGTAAGAACGAACTACGAGGCATCGGCGAGCCAGAACCTTCCCTGACATCACTTGCATCATCAGGGTCTTGGATCGAAGCTCCTGACCCTTGAGGAAGAAATGACTCAGAGACCTGCGTTCTCACAGTAGCATAGGTTCCCTTCATCTGCGAAAGTGGATCTACCAATGACTCGCTGACAGAGGCTCCCACTGAGGTCACTTGCGTCATAACTTGAGTCATCTCACCTTGAACCGTATCTCTAATCGATTTGAAAGTACTCCAGTACTTTCCAGCCTGACGAAGAACCCCAGGCAACTTCTCAGGTCCAAGGACTATCAACGCGACTGCTGCGACTATTAGAAGCTTCGCAGGATCTAAACTCATCTCTACCGACCACCAACTTTTTACTACTTTATCTACACACTATTGTAGTTTACGGATCAGCCTCGTTGCGTGGATTAGCGTAGCATCATTTGATCAATCCAGATACGGCTTTTTCGATGCGTAGCTTCGCAGACGCTCTAAAAACATCGGGGATGACACCTCGAAGTGGAAGTTGATTAGATCATCTACCTCAATTGGTGGACCCGAGTGACTCTCATCAAGCTCCGCTGGAAGTCTCCAAAACGTCATCTTTACTCCCGCTGATATCAAAATTTCAACAACTTTCTTATCCGTCTCCTTCGTAACGATAAGATCACACCCAGGGCAGTGAAACGTGTAGGAGGACTCTCCGTTGTTTGAACAGACAAGAATTTTAAGATTATTAGGCACCAACTCCACGTCACCGCAGTTTTGGCACATTGCCCGTATGATGGGCATAGCGACTCCTTTCGCAAGTACCAACTCCAATACTTAGTTATCGACAACGAACATGGATCAGTTAACCAACTTTAAAAACAAATTCAAGATATCTGAGCTGGAAAATCTATCCTCCCACCAAAACGTTAAAAATATAGTTTGAATTGGCTCATCGGCCAAAATATCAAAACCACTTTCCCTACTATGAGTTTCTCGGAGATAGGACCAAATACCCGTGAGTCCTTAGAGTTCAGTCGATTATCACCCATAACGAATACATCCCCCTTAGGAACAACCTGAGACGGTAGATTATAGGTCAAGGCTGACTTCGGCAAGAAAGGTTCTCTTAGCAACTTACCGTTTATATAAACTTGCCCATCGATAGCCGCTATACGTTGTCCTGGAAGCCCGATCACCCTTTTGACAAGATCCGTGATTCCGGCACTATCTGTATCGGACGCAGGTTTACGAAACACAACGATATCTCCTTCATGGATACCGTGAAGATCATAACTTAGTTTGTCGACGAGTATTCGATCGCCTATCTGTAGTGTCGGCAACATAGAACCCGATGGTATGTAGTAAGACTGAAAAACAAACGCTCTAACGACCATCGCCAGCGTAAAGGCAACGATCGCGATCAATAGCCATTCAACAACTACTCGGTATTTAGACTTCCGTTTCTTCGAACTCTCATCGATCGGTTCCAAGTCCCTCCTACAGGCTCTCGATTAGTTTGTCTACGCGTTCGTCTTCATACTTGAAAGGATCTTTAAGCATTACCGTCCTTTGAGCCTGATCGTTGAGCTTGAGATGAACCCAGTCAACTGTAAAGTCTCGACGCTTTTCTTTTGCTCTTTGTATGAACTCTCCACGTAGCTTAGCCCGAGTTGTCTGCGGTGGTTCAACTACAGCTTTCTCTATTCTCTCATCATCTACAATTCTCTCCGCCATTCCTTTATCTTGAAGCTTATAGAACACTCCTCTAGTCGTAGAGACATCGTGGTACTGAAGATCTAGCAAACTAACCTGCGGGTGAGCCAACGTGAGAGAGTTTCTCTCTCTGTAAGCCTCGATAAGCTTGTACTTCATAACCCAATCACACTGACGATCGAGCCCTAAAGGGTCTTTTCTGATGGTAGTGAGAGCGTTCTCCCACATGTCCAGAGCTCTCTTTTCTTCCGGAGGAAGTCCTTGAGTCTCAGCGTACTTCTTGGCTCTTTCTAGATACTCACTTTGAATCTCTAAAGCAGTAAGCTCACGCCCGTTTGCAAGCCTAACCCTACGAGTACATGTCATATCGTGGGAGATCTCTCTAATAGCCCTAATAGGATTCTCCAACGAAAAGTCCCTTAATACTACCGATGGATCTTCAAGCATGCGCAACATGATACTCATAGCGCCCACCTTCAGATACGACGCGTACTCAGACATGTTAGAGTCACCGACGATTACATGGAGTCGCCGATACTTCTCCGCGTCAGCGTGTGGCTCATCTCTAGTATTTATTATTGGGCGTGATCTCGTGGTGGCGGAAGACACGCCCTCCCAGATATGTTCTGCTCTTTGGGAGATACAGTACACTGGACCTCTTGCAGTCAACAGCACCTTTCCAGCCCCCGCGTAGATCTGTCTTGATACCAAAAACGGAATAAGCACCTCAGCAAAGTGAGAGAACTCTTCTCCTCGAGTCGTTAAGTAGTTCTCGTGACATCCGTAGGAGTTACCCGCTGAATCCGTGTTATTTTTGAAGAGAAACACGGACCCGCGAATGCCTTCCTCCCTCATGCGTGCCTCGGCTGATCCCACGAGAGACTCTAGAACTCTCTCCCCTGCTTTATCGTGAGCAACGAGGTCAGAGATAGAGTCGCACTCCGGTGTAGCGTACTCTGGGTGTGATCCTACATCGAGATATAAACGAGCACCGTTCTCAAGAAAAACATTCGATGACCTACCCCAACTGACTACTCTTCTAAACAAATAACGAGCGACTTCGTCTGGAGAAAGTCGTCTTTGACCTCGTAGAGTACAGGTAACTCCATACTCGTTCTCCAAACCATAGATTCGTCGTTCTAGCCCATTGAAATTAGGGTCTTCGTCGATGGCTCTTTACTCCTTTGTAACTGTGACAATCTCCTTTAGTTCTTCCTGCGAGACCCGCCTAAATGTTCGTCGACCGTTCCCTTGCGACAGTACTGCAACCTCAAGATCGTTAGCTAAAAGACCCCTATCTGGTCCCGCTAAAGCCTTTACGGAAGCTTTTATCGCCTGTTCAAGGCTCCAAGATGATTCAAAAAGCGTGCTGAAACGTCCCAAAACCGCCTCTGCGTCTCCTCCGAGTACGCAGTAGTTGGTCTCGTCTACAACAGTTCCGTCGTATAGGATATGGTAAAGCTGACTCTCCGATATACTAGGGCCCAACTCAGCTACGAGAATCTCTACCTCCATAGGCTTCATCTCGTGCGTAAAAACCTGACCAAGATACTGAGCGTAGATGTTAGCCAAAGACCGCGCATCTACGTCATGACGGGAGTAGGCATATCCTTTTGTATCTGCGTGGCGTACTCCGGCGACCCTTAACTGATCAAACTCGTTATACTTTCCTACTCCAGCAAATGCTATTCGATCATAGATCTCCGAGATCTTATGCAAAGATCGAGAGGGGTTCTCTGCACAGATAAGGACTCCCTGATCATAAAGAGTACCTAGAAGTGCCCTACCCCTTGCTATACCTTTTCGAGCGTAGTCAGCTCGATCCTTCATAACTTGTTCGGGAGCAACGTAGTAAGGCATGCTCATTGTCTGGGACCTCCTTGAGCTACCTCATTCACCACTTCCTTTGAGATCTCTGCGACTTGGTCCTCTGAGACTCTCTCATATCCATTCTCATCTACAGTTGCCACTACTGGATAGATCCCTCTCATGAAGTCAGGCCCTCCTGTAGCGGAGTCCTCTTGAGCTGCTTCAAATAGAGATCGAAGTGAAAGTCGAACCACCTCTTGTCGCGATAGCTGGTTACGGTAGGCAAACTTTACATAAGCTTGAGCCTCTCGACCACCAGATCCAATCGCGTAGTAGTCCACCTCTTCGTAACGTCCACCAGTAACGTCGTAGTTGAAAATTCTACCTTTCAGACTCTCTTTATCCCACCCAACAAATAGCGGTACGACCACGAGGCCCTGCATCGCCATCGGTAGATTGGCCCTGATCATCTGGGCAAGTTGATTCGCCTTACCCTCAAGAGACAGGGTCACCCCTTCAACCTTTTCGTAGTGTTCAAGCTGCACTTGGAAGAGCTTCACCATCTCCATCGCCGGACCTGCCGACCCAGCAAAGCCAACGGCCGAGTAACGGTCGGCTGGATAGACTTTCTCGATTCTACGGTCAGCAATGATATTACCCGCCGTAGCTCTGCGATCTCCGGCTATCAAGACTCCTTCGTCAAAACGAATCGCCACGATAGTGGTACCGTGAGG
>JAJYFP010000016.1 GCA_021790855.1 Actinomycetes bacterium | reverse complement strand
CCTCTTAGATGCTGGCGTTATAGATGCAGTGAAGGTTACTAGGTCAGCTTTGCAGAATGCAGCGTCTATAGCCGCACTGTTCCTTACGACTGAAGCTATCGTAGTGGACAAACCTGAGGAGTCTTCGCCATCCATGCCGCCTGGAGGAATGGAAGACTACTAAACAGCCCTTGGAGGCTTCAGAACAAACAACAAGTTTGTGTTGCGTTTTAGAGAATCTAAACTTGTAGAGGGATGTCCGAAGAATCGGACATCCCTCTACTGCTACTGGAAGAATGGACGGATTTGATGGAGGATTTGCCAGCCTATATTTATCTTTCTCCCAGATTTGCATGTAAAGATTTAAAGTCTATGGTTGGCACGCTCGACAGTATATTTCAAGTCTTTTGCATACAAGGTGTGTGCTAATGTTGTCTGGCGCCTCGGCTCAGATGAGGAAGAACCAAAGACTTATGGTGGGCGTATCGGTCTTGCCGCTTTCGCTGCTGCTGTCTTCGTGTCTTGGATCAAGCTATCGTTTCGTCGACCATGTGACCACAGCTGGTGAGTCTACTTTTTTTAAGATTCCGAGTAGTTGGTCGTTATTTCACGATCGAGAGATTATTCAGGACGAACTGTCAACGGCCACCCCGCAAAGTATCTCTCAGATTGAGTCTACCAACTGGGCTAATATTTTTATGGGTGAACCGAACGCAAAGTTGACTAAGGCCCTAGGCTTTGAGTCTTCAGTAGTGGTTGGGCTGGTTAGAGCAGAGGCGCTCTCGGCAAGTGCTAGGGATACATTCTCACTTGCATCTCTTCGTACCCTAGTCTTGCAAGTGGACCCTCTTACAGGGACTCCCCCTGCTGGGCTTTCTTACAAAGTTCTCTCATACAATGAGTTTGTGAGACCAGGTGGCTTTCGGGGTAGCCAACTAGCGGTGGATATACAAATCGGTAAGACAAAGAGTTCTTTTATTCAGGATGCGGTCGTTGATGCTCAGACTAACTGGGTCTACGTCATCGCTATGGGGTGTTCAGTGTCATGTTTCAAGTCAAATCAAACGCAAATTCAGTCAGTAATCAACTCATGGAATGTAAAGGTGGTTAAGTGAAAACCTTCAAGAGTTTTGAGGTAGAGCAGGAACCGTCTCAGCCGGAACGCAACACTAGAAAGCCGATGGAGACCTGGGATAGACTTAAGTTTCTCATACTGTTTCTGCTCGTCTGGCTCGGTTTTGTTGCCGTCTATACGACTAACAATCCGCTGGAATCGGTAGCGACGGCAGCACGGTTAGCGGCTAGTAACGAGTGGTGGTTAACGCTCCTTATCTTCGCTGAGCTTATCCGGCAAGCCCACTACATCGTCGCTGAGCATAATGAAGCTTGGAACGAGTTCTTCGATAAAAACGTAGTCGCGAAGTTAAACGGCGTGAGTTCGGGATGGGATGATTGGACTCGCTACCGTGTATCGAGGGTTGGTAAGTGGCTATTGGTGATAGCGCTCGTCTCGGTGGTGGCTGCGGCACACTATCACGTGTCTCCCTTTGTAGCCCCATTTTTAATTCCCTCTGCAATCATAAGTGCCATGCCCACCCTGCTTCAGTATCTGTTGCTAATCCTTGTTGTCGTGATGCAGTTCGTAGCTATCTTTTGGTTTATGAGCAAAGGTGGGGTGGACGTTTACTTCCCAGGCGATATAAAGACTCGGTTTAGTGATGTGTGGGGACAAGACAACGTTTTAGACAAGGTAAAAGAGAACATAATCTACCTGAAGGACCCTGAATTAATTGAGGCGCATGGTGGCTATGTTCCGGGAGGTATCTTGCTGTGGGGACCGCCAGGGACTGGGAAGACGTTGATCGCTGAGGCGGTAGCCGGCGAGACTCAAAACCCATTTGTCTTTGTTGATCCAGGTGCGTTCACGAACATGTTTTTTGGCGTTGGAATATTGAAGGTTAAGTCTTTATTTAGGAAACTCAGAAAGTTAGCGCTCAGATATGGAGGAGTCGTTGTATTTTTCGACGAAGCTGATTCGTTGGGATCCAGAGGTAACTTAGCAGGTGCAGGTGGTCAGTATGGATCACAAAGTAACCCGATAATCTCAAGCAGTCTAGGATCGGATTCGTGTCACGGCACTAACTACATGAGCCAGGCAGCGTCTCACTCCTTGTTCATGGGTACTCTTCGTAAAAACTCGGAGGTAAATGCGCAAGGAGGCGATTCTCGTGGTGGAGTGCTGCGTTATGTATTTCCAGGTGGAGCTGGAATGGGGATGGGCGGCATGGACGGGACGCTTCAGGCGCTTCTGACGGAACTTTCTGGCTTGAAAAAGCCGAGAGGGTTTATGAACCGAGTAGTACGACGTGCGCTTGGCCTGCCTCCAAAGAACCCACCGAAGTATCGAATTTTAGTAATGATGGCGACCAATATGCCGCAGTCCCTTGATGAAGCTCTACTGCGTCCAGGACGAATTGATCGCATCTATAAAGTAGGTTATCCTTCAAAAGACGGGAGAGTACGGACGTACAAAGGATACCTTTCAAAGGTCAATCATTCACTAACTGAGTCTGAGATCGACAGGCTAGCGACAATCACTCCGTATGCAACCGGTGCGGTTATCAAGGACCTAGTCAATGAGGCTCTTATCAATACTATTCGAGCCGGTCGGGAGACTATCGTTTGGAGCGATATCATAAAGGCTAAGCAGCTAAAGCAGCTGGGCCCTCCAGAGGATGTAGAGTACATCGAAAGAGAGCGCCATGCGGTGGCGATTCATGAGGCGTGTCACGCCTTAGCCGCTGTGAAGCTTAGGAAGCATATGTCAATCGACATAGCAACCATCGAAAAAGGTGGTAACTACTTAGGAATGGTATCAAATGTTCCTCCTGAAGATCGATTTACATCTTGGAGAAGCGAGTATGAGACTGATATTATGGTCGGTTTAGCGTCTCTAGCTGGAGAGCGATTGTTTTACAGCGGAGATAACTCCTCTGGCGTTTCAAGCGATCTTGAAAATGCGACTGCTCTTGCCGCTCTTATGGAAGGTATATGGGGAATGGGTTCGACGATCTTCTCTCAGAGTGCCTCTCAAGCGCTGGGGTTTGGAGGAGAACCAGGAGCTCAACACGGACGTAAGGGCGTTGCAGACGAAGCTAGGCCTCGTGGACTCGGAGACAGAATTGAAGCAAAGCTCGAAGGTCTTTACCGAGATGTCTTTAAGCTGTTAGAGGACCATCGAGCCTCTGTATTGGCAATTGCGCATGCTTTGGAAACTCACAAAACTGTTACTGGAGAAGACGTTGAAGCTATCGTTGCATGTAGACGTGGGCCAATAATCGATGGATCTGTCTATGGAGATCTTCAGTTCCAAAGGGAACTCGAAGAGTACCATCGTGCTGCTCAAGAGGCACACGCGACGCACTCTGAGGTCGGGATCGAACTGCCAAGGGCGAGGAAGATCCCACTTGCCTTGAAGGCCGCAGGTGGCGTTAAAGGTTCTGCAGTAGCGTTTTCACCAAAGGAAGAAGATCGATAGTGATTATTGAGAAGGATCTGTTTGGTCAGCCTGAGTACAAGACTCAGAGCTCGGAGGATGAGGTGTTCTCAACTCCTCGTCAAGGTTTAGGGGTGTTGCATCTATTTGTCAAGGCTCCAAGCCAAGGGTTGGATCGAGAGGGTACTGTTGCACTATGTAAGCGTGCAGAAGCCGATGGGTATCAAGTAGTTTCCTTTGCTGTACTTGGGCACAAGGCCGACGCCGGTTTTATGGTATTAGGCCCTGATCTTTGGCGTTTGCGTCAGTTTCAAAGCGAACTTTCCGGTCTTGGCTATGAGTTTAGTTACTCTTACTTCTCCATTACGGAGGTCTCAGAGTACGCTTCTAACCTATCTGAGGGACGTAAGAGACCTCGGCTATATCCGAAGTTGCCGCCTGAAGATAAAACAGCTATATGTTTTTACCCCATGTCTAAAGCTAGGGGAGAGGTGAATAACTGGTATGCGCTTGGGTATGAAGAGAGAGAACGTCTCATGTTCGAACATGGTACTTCAGGTAGAAAGTTCTCGGATCGAGTTACACAACTTGTAACAGGATCGACGGGCCTTGACGACTACGAGTGGGGGGTTACGCTCTTTGCTGAACGTCCAGATGATCTGAAGGACGTGGTCTATACCATGCGTTTCGATGAAGCGTCAACTCTATATGGTATCTTCGGACCTTTCTATAGTGGGCTGATAGCGCCTGTCGAGGAGGTAGTTCGGTTACTTTAAGACGGATTCGGTGGTCTTATGTTAAATAAGATGAAGTTGGCTCTTCAGACTAAGATAACTGCGTGTGTTTAGTTCAGGACCGAAAAGTTTTAGAGACACTGAGTGGATCCGTACACTACCCTAAATTTTATAGACTTGCTGAGATTTTAGACGAGTTAGGGTCAGTCGTAGTCGGGCTCTCTGGGGGTGTCGATTCCACCTTGCTGGCATATTTGGCCAAAGCGGTCTTGGGTAAGGAGAATGTACTATGCGTTACGGCAGTATCCGCTTCTTTATCCTCAGATGAGCTTGAGGTCTGTAAAGAGTTCTGTTTTGACTATGAAATAAACTTCCAGCAAGTACTTACCCGCGAGATGGAAAATCCCAGTTATGTGGAAAATTCATCGTCTCGATGCTACTTCTGTAAGAGTGAACTGTTTGATGAACTCCTGCCTTTGGCGGAACGGTTTCAGAGCACAGTGATATTAGGTGTAAATAGTGATGATGACCCAGGAACTAGACCTGGTCAGAGGGCTGCACTTGAACGAGGTGGACGATTTCCGTTGAGTGAAGCTGGTATTGGTAAATCCGAGATTAGAGCGATCGCTCGGGATCTTGGCCTTTCTACGTGGGATAAACCTCAATCGGCGTGCTTAGCGTCTCGGATTCCTTTTGGAACCCCGGTCACAGTTGAAGCTCTGTCTCAGATACAACGAGTAGAACGAGCTTTGAAACGTTTGGGATTTAGGCAGCTGCGAGCTAGGCACCACGGAGATACTGTGCGACTAGAGGTTTCGACGGATGATCTAAAACTAGTACTTGAGTCCAGAGAAGAGATTGTCTCGAGATGCAAGAATGCAGGATATGGTTTCGTGACCTTGGATCTTGAAGGTTTCCAATCAGGTTCGTTCCACACGCGCAAGTCACGGTCCATTATTAATTAGAGGGAGTGTATGAAAGATGTCTGGTGGCGTACGGGTAAAGCTTGTGTATCCTGATGATCTAGTTACTGTGCCGGTAATAGCTAGGCTTGCGTGCGACTTTAACGTACTTGCAAATATTAGGCGAGCCGCTGTAGAGGCCGGCATGGGATGGATCGTCTGTGAGCTCGAAGGCGAACCAGGAGATATCGAGCGTTCTCTGCACTGGCTAAAAGAGATCGGCGTAGAGGTTGATGGACTTGGAGACGTGGTAGAAAGTTAGGAACGCACTATCTTTCTGGCGGTTGTTTTTTGCGCGTCTTTGGATCTGGAAGTTGCCAACCTACTCGAGAAACTCCAGTGCGACGCTCGTAGAAGAGGCAGTCATTGGGGCAAGAGAAAGGTAGTTCGCCGTTTGCGGAAAGTTTGCATCGTTCTAATTTGTCTCCTAAAGAGACGCTCTGGAGGATATAGTGCTTGCAGTTTTCTTTGACGCCCACAGGTACACCTTAGTTGATTTGGTGTTTACTTCATTCTCTGCTTTGGTACTAGCCTTATTTATATGCAAGTAACTTCTAAAGATCTCATGCGGTGGGCAGAGAGTATCTCTGCCTTGGCCCTCACAGGACTAGGATTCTCTGAGAGCCTCTATGAGCGAGAGCGATATGAAGAGATTCTTAAGGTCACTGCTGAAATAAGGATCGCTTCAGGTGGAGATGGGGACGGATTTGTATCTAAAGATATAGACGCAGATGGTCTGTATAAAATGTGGATCTCGAGAGTCAGTTCAGGGGTCAAAGGCTACATTACCCCTAAAGTTTCGGTAGCCGCCATTGTCCGCAACGATAGATCTGATATCTTATTGATCCAAAGGGGCGACTCAGGAGTATGGCTCTACCCCACTGGATGGGCTGATGTTGGTTACTCGCCGGCGGAGGTTGTTGTAAAGGAAGTAAAAGAAGAGACTGGAGTGGGTGTCGAAGTTGTCGGTGTCTTGGCGGTTCTAGATGGGATGCGCTCCGGCTTTACCTCTATTCCTATGTACTCGATAGTGTTTCTGTGTGAGTACCAAAGTGGCGAGATCCTCAGGCATCCACTTGAGACGCAAGACGCTGGCTGGTTCAGTCTTGACGCGCTGCCTTCTCCTATGCCAGACATCAAAAAAAGAGTCCCCGGTCTACGAGAGGCTATATTGACGGGAAGAGTTGATCGTACCTTCTTTGACCCTCCTAGGTTCTAGTTGTACTCCCTTTAATCCCCGCTAGAGTGTCGTTTTAGGAAACTCTCAGCCTCTTGCGCTATCTCCTCTGCGGTGGCTATTTCTAGAAAGTGATGGTCATCATCTAGATACTCAGAGGTGGCGTTTTCTAGCTGTTCAACATAGGCGCGCGCTTCATCGTCCGATGAGACTGCCTCGTCTATCTGTGTGTCATACTCCACCGTTTCACTCTCTAGATCACTAGTATCGATACCTAGATGTATAAGTGCAGATACCCTTTTTACTAGCGCTAAAGCCGCCTTGGGCGATGGGGTTTGTGCAACATAGTGCGGTACGTTTGCCCAAAGTGAGACGCAACTAGCACCGCGTGCCTCGAAAGCTGCTTGGAGGACCCCTAGGACTCCAGTGGGACCTTCATAGCTTGGCCGACTAAGTCCAAGTTGCTCAGCAAGCTGTTCATCTGATGTTGTGCCTACTATCTTGATTGGCCTCGTGTGTGGAACCTCCGATAAGAGTGCCCCCAGTGTTATAACCTTTTCGACGTTATAGGTGTCCGCAATTTTAAGTACTGACCTAGAGAACGCTTTCCATCGAAGTTGCGGTTCAGGGCCAACTCCGATGAGAAGTTTTGGGGAGTTAGGGAGGTTCGATAGATAGAACTTGCTCTCTGGCCAGCTGAGTCTGCGTACTCCAGAGGGTGAGAGCTTGATCTGAGGGCGTGTGACGGTGAAGTCGAAGTAGTTATCGGGATCGATAGAAGCGACTCTCCGAGCGCGCAACTGCGACCTGACGTGTTTCAAAGCGATCGTGGCAGCTTCAGCTGCGTCGCTCCATCCTTCGAACGCTATCACTAGTGTGGTACCGTTGCCGCTGTCTTGTGTTGGGGATAGCCAACTTGCATCTTCCATGTCCAACAGCCTAGTCCTTTATGCGCATCGGCGATTTCTATTGCTTTAGGAGATGTCCTCGGGTCGACGTTAAGACGATACTCTCCGTTTCGTTAATGATTGCAAGGTAGAATTCCGTGTAGGACTATTCGAAGGTGTGACTGTGGAGTTGGAAATGTATCCATTGCAGCAAGGTATCTTGAAGGGGCGACATGTCTGACAGTAAAGTCGTAATCTCCAGATTAAGCGAGTTGAAGTGCGGTGATGTTAACCAGATTGCGGCCTTGGTATCGCAACTATCACGTTCTGCAAAGCCAGTTTCAAACGATTCGTTGACCCAGGTCCTTAGTGATGATCGTTGCCTATTGTTCGTTGCGAGACGAAATTCTGACGGCTTTATTTTGGGAATGTTGACTTTGGTGGTCTTTTATATACCTACAGGCATACGGGCGTGGATAGAAGACGTCGTCGTTGATGAAGAGTCTAGAGGCTTGGGTCTGGGAAAGAGCTTGACCTTACACGCAATCGAGAAGGCCAAGGAGCTGGGCGCCGTCTCTGTTGATTTGACGTCAAGACCTTCACGACTTAACGCGAACGCAATGTATCAGTCATTGGGGTTTAAATTGAGGGAGACGAACGTGTATCGCTATGGATGAGCTTTGCAATTAGCGTAAGAGAAGATCCTCTGTTAGTTTCTTGATATATAACTAAGCCGTGATTTAATCGAAGAAGGAAGGCACTTTTTATGGCTGAATCGATCACCATTACAGATAACAGAACCGGAGAGTCTTTCGAGATTCCTATTGAAAATGGGACGGTCTCCTCACATGAATGGCAAAAACACCTACCTGGAATTTGGTTTTATGATCCAGGTCTTATGAGTACCGCGATGGCTGAATCTTCGATCTCATACCTAGATGGTGATAATGGAATCTTGAGGTATAGAGGCTACCCGATTGAACAGCTAGCAGAAGATTCAACCTATCTTGAGGTATCATACTTGCTTCTATATGGCGAACTGCCAACGAAGGAGCAGTACGAGAAGTGGGTCAACGATGTTACACACCATACCTTTATCCATGAGAATGTGAGAAAGCGTTTCTTAGAGGGTTTCCACTACGATGCACATCCCATGGGGATTTTGGTGTCAGCTGCGGCCGCACTGTCGACGTTTTATTCGGATGCGAAGGATATTTTTGATCCGATATCCAGGGACAAGCAGATCGTTCGCCTTATCGCTAAAATGCCCACACTGGCGGCGGCCGCATATAGATTTTCCGTTGGTATGCCCTTTGTATATCCAGACAACTCACTATCGTTTCCGGCAAACTTTCTCTCTATGATGTGGAAAATAGCCGAGCCAAGGTACGAGGCGGATCCGAGACTTGTAAGAGCCATGGACGTACTATTTATTCTTCACGCCGACCATGAGCAGAACTGTTCTACGACCGCCATGCGGGTTGTAGGATCGGCTCACGCAGATCCATACTCTGCAGCAGCGGCTGCGACCGCAGCTCTGTATGGACCGCGTCACGGTGGTGCAAACGAAGCGGTAATAAAGATGTTGGCCGAGATCGGATCGATAGATAACGTTAGCGACTTTGTAAAGTCAGTAAAAGATGGACACGGAAGACTGCAAGGTTTTGGACATCGAGTATATAAGAACTATGACCCACGAGCAAAGATAGTCAAGCGGACGGCGTATGAAGTCTTTGAGGTCACAGGTAAGAATCCTTTGCTGGATATTGCGCTAAAGCTTGAAGAGGTTGCTTTGTCCGATGAGTACTTCATATCGCGTAAGCTGTATCCGAACGTAGACTTTTACTCCGGGATTATCTATCAGGCAATGGGATTCCCTGTAGATATGTTTCCAGTACTATTTGCGATCCCAAGGATCTCTGGATGGTTGGCACATTGGAACGAACTCTTAGAGCAGGACTCTAGAATTGTAAGGCCTCGGCAAGCCTA
>JAJYFP010000015.1 GCA_021790855.1 Actinomycetes bacterium | reverse complement strand
ATAAAGGAGAACTAGCTTTCCCCGGAGGAAAGCTAGAACCTGGAGAGACCTACTATGAGGCTGCCGTTAGAGAAACAAAGGAGGAGACCGGGATTAGCGACGTTAATATTCTTGGTACCTTGGGATCGCGCACCACGGTCTTCAACACCTCCTTTGTTTCAGTAGTTGGAGTTGTAGAAGACATAGGGGGACTGTCGCTTTCACCTAAAGAAGTTGAAAAGGTACTCCTACCCTCCGTCGATGAACTTCTACGGTTCGGTAACCACCACGAGGAAAAGTGGTGGTTCTCAGCGAACACCCCTCCTCGCACTATGCACTTCTTCGCGGTTGACGAGGAGCTTTGTTGGGGTGCTACTGCATCAGTCCTTGCACAACTCCTCGAGCTCATAGCTCAGATCTAGACTTCAATTCAATCTATCTCAGGCATGAGGTTCAACTACAGCCCCTTGGCCTTGTTCTTCGAGTATCCATCATCGAGCTCAGTGGCTTTCCCAAGCCTGTCCTAAGCGCAAATGATATGAAACACAGCTTCGGCATCGAAGTAAAACCCCTATCCACACACCGAATGCTAAGACAAAAAGTTGCCCATGTAAGCTTAGAGCACCACATCTGTCTGACTCGTTAGATTGAACTCATCAGGCTTCGCAGATGATCGCCGGTTAGAGGTCATAGGGGTATCCTTAGGGCATGTCTATCTAACAAACTGCTTCGAATAGACATGCCCTAAGAGTTAAAGATCACATTACAAAGACTTCACCAGTTCAACCATCACCTCACCAGCCTCCGTCGGGTTTGCCGCAACCGTGACACCGGCTTCCTCTAGAGCCGCCATCTTAGCTTGGGCGCTGCCTTGTGATCCAGATATAATTGCTCCAGCATGGCCCATCTTGCGACCGGGAGGAGCCGTAACACCTGCTATGTACGAGACAACCGGTTTGCTCATGTTTGATTTGATAAAGTCCGCAGCCTTCTCCTCTTCTGAGCCCCCGATCTCGCCGATCATAAGAACGGCTTTCGTCTCGGGGTCGGCTTCGAAGGCGGCTAGACAGTCAATAAAATTAGTACCTGGGACTGGGTCCCCACCGATACCCACACAGGTCGTCTGACCTACTCCTTTCTGAGAGAGCTCATAAAGAGCCTGATAGGTCAACGTTCCCGACCTAGATACGATGCCAACCGGCCCACCGGCTAAAGCTATGTCTCCAGATGTAATTCCAATGTTACATCTGCCTGGAGAGATAATCCCTGGGCAGTTTGGACCAAGCAGTCTCGTACCTGGATAGTTCCTCCTTAGGATATTGTAGAACATGGCCTCGTCTCGAGCAGGTATGAACTCAGTGATGCAGACGATGAATGACACGCCTGCTGCAGCCGCTTCCAAGATCGCCTCTGGGGCAAACTTTGGGGGGACAACGATAAACGAAGCAGTCGCTCCTGTTGCAACAACTGCTTCTTCAACGGTGTTGAAAACAGGAATACCATCGACATCGGATCCACCCTTACCAGGGGTAACACCACCCACGACCTTGGTGCCATAGTCTCGGTTCCTAAGACCGTGGAAACGTCCCTGTGAACCGGTAAGGCCCTGGACAATTACCTTAGTATTTTCATCGACAAAGATAGCCACTATCGCTCCTCTCCAGCCAATTCAACCGCTCTTCTAGCGGCATCGATCATCGTGGCTTCAACTTGGATCTTGTCGCTTCCGTAGTTTGCCAAGATCTCCCGTCCCTCTTGGGCGTTAGTTCCATCGAGCCTGACAACAAGCGGTGACTGTATATCTACACGCTTTAGCGCGTCCACTATGCCTTTTGCTACCTGGTCGCATCGGGTGATTCCGCCAAATACATTTATTAGGACTGACCGGACGTTTTCATCCGTATTTATAACCTCAAGTGCAGCCGCCATAACATCTGCGCCCGCACCGCCACCTAGATCCAAGAAGTTGGCTGCACTACCACCAACTTGATTGACTACATCAAGTGTTGACATCGCAAGTCCTGCTCCATTAGCGATTATTCCGACTGAACCGTCCAAGCCGATATAGTTAAGATGCTTCTCCTTTGCGAGCTTCTCTCTTCCATCGAGTTCTTGAGCAGCACGAAAGTCTTCCCAATCTGGATGCCTGAAAGCAGCGTTATCATCCAAGGTAACCTTGGCGTCCAGAGCATGGACCTTGCCGGAAGTCGTAAGTATCAAAGGGTTGATCTCTACAAGATCTGCGTCACCGTCCACGTACGCTCGATAGAGCTTCAAGAGAGTCTCTACAACCCCTTGTCTTGCTTGGGAGTCAATCTCTGCATCAGCCACTAACTGGCGCGCTTCATCCTCTGAGAGCCCATCGATCGGGTTTACATGGAGCCTCTTTATAGCCTCCGGAGCCGACTCGGCTACCTCTTCAATCTCGACACCTCCTTGAGATGAGATCAGGATTAGGTGATCTTTGGAGCCTCTGTCTAGAGTCACCGACACGTAGTACTCCTTATCGATATCTGATGCATGTTCAATCCACACCCTTTTCACCAGGTGACCCTTGATGTCCATGCCCAGTATGGCCGAAGCAGCCACTTCAGTCTCCTCTTCAGAGTTGACGAGCCTTATACCACCAGCCTTGCCTCTGCCGCCAACTTGTACTTGAGCCTTTACAACAGCTGGAAATCCAACCTCTTTAGCTACTCGCACAGCTTCGGCAACCTCTTCGACCACCTCACCCTTGGAGGTAGGAATTCCATAAGAGGAGAAAAACCTCTTACCCTGATACTCAAATAGATCCAATTCTCTCCTTCTTTCACGAGTTATCAAACTTGGGGACTAAAAGTCGTCCTATACTCAAAATCTCTACGAATTAGATCGTACTTCTCTCTCGTCCAACTCCTTCTCTAGCCAAGCTGAGATCGAGAGAAGAGAAGACCCAGGTGTAAACACCTCCTTGACTCCTGCCTCTTTCAACTTTTGAACGTCGCTTTCAGGGATAATTCCACCAACGACGACGACGACATCATCTAGACCCTCAGCTGCCAGAGCGTTCGTAATCTTGGGCACCAGAGTCAAGTGGGCTCCAGACAACAGAGATAGCCCTAAAGCATCTGCATCTTCTTGTACAACAGTTTGCACTATCTGCTCTGGGGTCTGATGTAGTCCGGTGTAGATGACTTCAAAACCAGCATCTCGAAGAGATCTTGCAACTACTTTGGCGCCACGGTCATGACCATCAAGCCCAGGCTTGGCTACCACCACACGATAAGGACGTTCCACAAGGGCAGATCCTAATCACAATTTTGCACTATCGCAACACGTGGGTAGCGAAAGGTCACTTGTATAGGGTTACGGCACCGCTCCAACCACCCGAACCTCACCGCTGTGTAACTAACGAGCTTTCCCAATTACCTTGAGGTTTGCGTACAGTGCCAAGAGGCGCTTCTCACCAACCTCCTCAAAGTTGACGACAACCTCGGCCTTCTCTCCAGTTCCAATGCGCTCTAGAACTAGTCCTTCACCCCATTTTCGATGAAACACTACTTCGCCGGGGCTCGCTTGGGAGATACTCGCCTCAAAACCCTTCGTTCGACCTTGGAACTGGTAGTTTCTCCCAAGATCTCTCCGATTGGAGGAGTCGCCGTAGCTCTGTGTAACAGTACCGAAATCACCGAGGTCTACCGTATCATACAGCTCGTCTGAGATCTCTTCAAGAAATCTCGAGGGAGGATTGTAAGTCGTCTCTCCAAAGGAACGGCGCGTTTTAGCATGTACTAGGTACAGTCGCCGTCGAGCTCGCGTTATACCAACGTAGAATAGTCGTCGTTCCTCCTCAACTCCATTTGAGTCAATCAGCGACCGCAGGTGAGGGAAGAGTCCGTCCTCTAGACCAAGCATAAAGACTGTATCGAACTCAAGTCCCTTTGCGCCGTGAAGCGTCATGATAGTAACCTTAGAGGAGTCGTCCAAGTCGTCTACAGCTGAGTGCAAGGCAGCGTTCTCTAAAAAGGACTGCAGAGATGCGTACTCATCTACCACTCTCCTCAACTCTTCGATATTTTCCAGTCTCCCAACGCCTTCATGAGACGTATCAGCTTTAAGCATCTCAAGATAGTTAGAGGCCTCTAGAACAAAGTCCAAGATACCAAGCGGAGTCTCTTCCTCAACGATTTGATCCGACCCTTGGCGAATAATCTGCACAAATGCGTCTATCTGCTTACAGGTCCGCTTCGACACTCCAGCCGCTTCTGCCAAGGAAAGAGTCTCATAGAGAGACACGCCCAAGTCTCGTTGCATCTCACTTATCTTTGATAGAGTCGCGTCTCCAATCTGTCTTTTAGGTACATTAATCACCCGCTTAAGTGAGACTTCATCGTTATGGTTACTTATCAATCGTAGATAAGAGATGACGTCTTTTATCTCTCGACGCTCATAGAAAGGAACTCCACCTACAACCTGGAAGGGAACCCCTCTTTGCATAAGGATCTCTTCAACGGCACGGCTCTGAGAGTTTGCTCTGTAAAATACCGCGAAGTCACGAAAACTAGCACTCCCTGTTGAAGTCATAGACAAAATCTCTGACGCTACAAAGTTAGCCTCTTCGAGATCAGAGGAGGCTTTGACCACCTTGACCTTGTCACCGATTCCTTTAGAGCTAAACAGATTCTTTGAGTAGCGGGACCTATTACGACTTATCGATGCGTTCGCAACGTCTAAAATCGCTTGAGTAGACCTGAAGTTCTCCTCCAAGACGACAACCTTTGCCCCTACGTAACGACTCTCAAACTCCAAGATATTACTAACCTGCGCGCCTCTAAAGGCGTATATCGATTGATCAGAGTCACCAACTACAAAGACGTTGTCATCAGGTTTCGCAAGTATCTCGACTAATCGACTTTGGACTTCGTTTGTATCTTGAAACTCGTCAACAAGTACATAGTCAAACTTGCGTTGGTAGTAGCTAGCTATCTCAGGATTTTCATGAAGTAGCTCGTAGGTCTTTATCAAGATATCGTCGAAGTCAAGAGCATTGCACGACAGAAGGCGATCTTGATAGGCTGTATATAGCTTCGCGATAGTCTTCTCGTACTGGCCCATGGCCATCCCCTCATACTCTTTTGGGGTTAGAGACAAAGACTTCGCTTGGGACACTATCGAGAGCACACCCCTAGGTGAAAATCGCTTAGTGTCGTAACCCATGTCTCTAATGACGTACTCCATGAGCCTTCTCGCGTCACTTTGGTCGTACACTACAAAGGAAGGACGATGCCCCACAGGCTCAGGATGAGATCGCAACATTCGAAGGGCTGCCGAATGGAAGGTTGAAACCCACATCGAACGACCGTTATCGCCAACCAAAGCAGTTACACGTTCTCGCATCTCTTGTGCGGCTTTGTTGGTAAAGGTTATCGCCAACATAGCATAAGGCGATACGCCGATCTCTATAAGGTAAGCCATCTTCCGGGTTAAAACCCGTGTCTTTCCCGATCCTGCTCCAGCTACAACTAACACTGGACCCCTGTCGCAGACGACTGCCTCCATCTGTGCGGCGGTCAACCCATCTAAGATCTGACTCGCCAACTTACAACCTCCCCGACCTTTACTCTACTCCCACTCTATAGTTCCAGGAGGTTTTGAAGTTATGTCATAGGCAACCCTATTGACTCCAGGGACCTCTGCGATAATGCGTTGAGAGATGCTCTCCAGCACCTCGTATGGCAGTCTCGCCCAGTCAGCCGTCATCGCATCTTCAGAGGTCACAGCTCTTAGAATCACTGGAGACTCATAGGTTCGTTCATCTCCCATAACACCTACGGTCTTTACATTTGCGACCAAGACTGCAAAACTTTGCCACAGAGTCTTTGTGAGGTTCGCTCTTTGGATCTCTTCGGAGACGATCAAGTCAGCTTTACGAAGAGTCTCGGCACTCTCAGGCGTTACTTCGCCCAAAATTCTAACAGCCAATCCAGGCCCTGGAAAGGGTTGACGCCAAAGGATCTCGTTCGGCAAGCCAAGCTCTGACCCTACCGATCGTACTTCGTCTTTGAACAACCATCTAAGTGGTTCGACCAGATCAAAGCTCATCACGTCTGGGAGTCCCCCAACGTTATGGTGCGACTTAATCTTAGCTGCCGTAGCGGTGCCAGACTCAATTACATCTGGGTACAACGTTCCCTGCACAAGCACGGAAGCGTCTTGAATCTCTGGACGTAGCTCCTCAAAGACTCGAATAAAGGTCTCTCCTATCGCTTTGCGCTTTACCTCTGGGTCTTCAACACCTCGTAAGACCTCGAAAAATCGCTCCCGAGCGTCTACGGTTATAAGTTTTATTGAGAACTGATCTCTAAAGGTTTTCTCAACAGCTTCTACTTCGCCTTCGCGCATGAGGCCCGTATCAACAAACACACAGGTAAGTTGGTCCCCGACGGCCTCGTGCACCAGAGCCGCTGCCACTGAGGAGTCGACACCACCTGACAGTGCACAGATGACCTTTCGATCGCCAACCTGATCTCGGACCTCCTTCACGGCTTCCTCAATGATCGAGTAGTTAGTCCAAGCCTTTGAAACGCCAGCGATCTCGAACAAAAAGTTCGAAAGTATCTCTTTGCCGTACTCGCCATGGGTCACCTCGGGATGGAACTGTACTCCAGCAAAGCGCCTCTTTACGTCCTCAAACGCCACGACTGTTGAGTCTTTAGTACTAGCGGAGGAAAGAGCTCCAAGCGGGGGTCTCGATATTGCATCAAAGTGACTCATCCATACAGAGAACTTTTGAGGTAAAGACTGCAGTAACTGAGACTCGACGTCTTTATGACGATGAAGGGACGTTCTGCCATACTCACCGACAGTGTTCTTTGCAACACCTCCACCTAGATCTCTGGCCAGAAGTTGAGCACCGTAACATATTCCAAGAATAGGAACACCTAGCTCATATATGTCAGTGTCCAAAGAGGGTGCTCCCTCTTGGTTGACAGACTTAGGACCACCTGAAAGAACTATCGCTGCCGGATTTTTCGCGATCACATCACCCGCTGAGATGTTATGGGGAACAATCTCTGAGTAGACGTGCAGCTCTCGAACTCGTCTTGCGATTACTTGAGCATACTGAGCGCCGAAATCAACTACGAGAACCGGCGAGGTTCGAATCTCTTTCAACCGCTAGTGCCCCATCCCAACTTTTTGACTCTGTTGCAGTGCCTTGCCCTCAGTCTGTAGAGCTGGAGCCACCATCACCTCTGCCTTTTGGAACTCTTTGAGTGTCTCGTATCCACACGTAGCCATTGAGGTTCGAAGTGCCCCAAAGAGATTCAGTCTTCCATCGTTTTCATGCGCTGGTCCTAGAAGAATCTCCTTTAGAGAACCTCTCTGTTCTGTCTTTACCCTTGCTCCCCGAGGCAGCGTAGGATGGAAAGTAGCCATTCCCCAGTGGTATCCATGCCCCGGCGCCTCATAGGCCGAGGCTAACGGAGACCCCATCATAACAGCATCAGCTCCACATGCAATAGCCTTAGCAACGTCTCCACCTTTGCTCAGGCCACCGTCAGCGATAACATGTACGTATACACCAGTCTCATCGAGATGTCGCATTCTGGCACCGGCAGCGTCGGCAATAGCTGTAGCCTGAGGAACCCCGATTCCAAGGACACCTCTTGTAGTACACGCGTTACCGGGTCCAACTCCAACTAGTACACCTACCGCTCCCGTTCGCATCAGGTGTAGCGCTGCTTGGTACGACGCACAGCCCCCTACGATCACTGGAATCTCAAGCTCCCGTATAAAACTCTTGAGATTCAAGGGTTCAGACGTTTTAGAGACGTGTTCCGCCGATACAACCGTTCCCTGTATGACCAAGATATCCAACTCTGCTTCCAAGATCGCTTTCATAAAGCCCTTGGTTCTCTGTGGAGTAACCGAGGCGCAGGCTACAACTCCTGCTGCCTTTATCTCTCTTATGCGTTCGGTAACAAGCTCAAGCTTTATCTCTTCTGAGTACATCTGCTGCATTCGAGCAGTTGCCTTATCTGAATCTAAAGAGGCTATCTCCTTCAAGTAAGGCTCTGGATCCTCATACCTGGTCCAAAGACCTTCAAGATTTAGTACACCGACGCCACCCAGTCGACCGACCTCAATGGCAGTCGCGGGACTTACCACTCCATCCATAGCCGAGGCCATAAGAGGAATATCGAACTTATAAGCGTCGATCTCCCAGGAGATATCGACGTCTTCAGGATCTCTAGTCCGTCGGGATGGCACGATGGCTATATCATCAAATCCATAGGCTCTCCGACCAGACTTTCCAATCCCAATCTCAACCTCTGCCACCGAGCCTCACTTTCCGAGAACGCTTCCAAAACGATCGTTAGAACTCTAACTAAACAGTAAATTCACAGGACCTCTAATTTGATAGATAATAGTCGCAACTTGCCGTGACCCAAATAACAAAAGAGACTAACGGCAAGATGGATAAAGATATCATCATGGTTCAAGGTAACGTCGAGGGCCGACATAGGAGCCACTGACCGATCGTGTCACAGTATCGTTCAGTTTGGCCAATCTTTTGCCTCTCTCATACGAAGAATCGACTAGGACTCGTCAGTGCCTTCTAACTGAGCCTTAGTCAAAGAAACGTCACGTTGGGCAATTATATGTACGTCGATACTTGCACCTCCCGCCATCCTTAACAACTTGTTTAACAATGAACCTTTCAGGAGTTCTGTGACTCGGCTCCTCTGCGAGGCTCCTAGAACTATTTGAGTTACTCTATGCTCGATCGCAAAGTCGGAGAGAGCACGAGCAACGTCGTCTCCGTAGACTTCAAATAAGGTTGCTCCGAGATCGTCGCAAGTCTTTTTAAGTGTGGCAAGCTCTGGTTGGTTCTCATCTTGAAAGACATGTACAACCATGAGAGGCGTACGAGCCCGAGCCGCCATACGAGCAGCTCTATGTAGGACTCTGTCGGTACCTGGAGCGCCAGTAATACCAACCATGATTCTCTCTGTACTCTCAAACGACTTGGAACTATGGAACTTGTCTAAGTAGGTGAGCATCTCTTCCTCAGTCTCGTCTGCTACGAATCTGAGGGCAAGCTCACGAAGTGCTGAAAGGTTCTCAAAGCGGAAAAAGTTGGATAGTGCACCTTCAACCTTATCAGGCGGATACACATTTCCATGTAGAAGTCGTCGACGCAGCTGTTCTGGTGACGAGTCGACCAGTTCGATCTGATCAGCTCTTCGTACAACCCAGTCAGGAACCCTCTCTCTAATCTTCGCTCCCACAAACTCCTCCACTGCATCAGCGATTGACTCAAGGTGTTGGATGTTTAATGTAGTGATAACGGAGATCCCGTTACTTAGGACTTCGAGTACGTCCTCCCACCTTT